>JAITTD010000125.1 GCA_031287245.1 Bacteroidales bacterium | reverse complement strand
GGAAGGGGTCACGCGCAACAAATAGATGTTGTCGCCGGTAATCCAACTGCTGTTCCAAAAACGCGGTTTTGTATCGTTAATATCCGCACCGTGAGCAACCATATAGGCTTTGCCGTCGGGCGAATACTGCATATTTTTCCCGAAATCCACAAAATGAGGGGAACCTATTTTTACCGGATAGCCGTTGATTCCCGATTCGCCAAAGATGGATTCTTCGGGCGTATGCGGACAATCCTCCCACGACAATCCTTTATCGGTTGATGTACGAAAGCCGACGAAAGGTCCCAACCAAGGCCAGTTATAGACCATACCGCCATATTTGGTACTTCCTGAAGGTCCCAGGCAATAGGTACCGTAATACCACACGCCATTGTACATCAAACTGCCACAAGGATACCGCCCCTCATAAGGCGCAGGTTTACCCGGTTGAGTACCCAGACTATACACGACCAAACTTAGTGGGTCATCCCCTTCCATCACAGCCTGACCGGTAGTGGCATTGTCGCCTACCGATCCGCTACCCTCCGTCCTGCCGTCCAATCGCCAGCAATGCCCGTCGGTATAGGGAGAATACAGTAAATCGTCATCGCCCCAGGTCGGATACCACGTGTCAGCAAAGTGAAAGCCGCTTTTCACGCCGTAGAAAGAAACTTGCGTGTAGGCTTTCGACGGTGGAAACGGACAATCGGCAGGCGGCTCCGATTGCCACACAAAGGCTTCGTAATGCTCAATAACGGGTTTCAAGGGCTCTACTTCTACCCTTACTTTTTTTGTTTTGACATCTCTGATTACTTTCACCTGCGAAAAAACAGGAAAAAATGTCAATAATACGAATGACACTGTCGTTATTATCTTATTCATATTTATTATTTATTTATATTGTTATTTATAAGATTTTACCATACTTTAAAGCGATTATAGCCCTCTTTTATCGTTTCAAAAGGTCCCGGCTGTGGATGAACCTTTCGTGCATTGCTCAAATAATCGGTGTTGATGACGATAGGCTTCCCGTCGGGCTGTTCGTAAGCGGCTAGCGGGAGTTCGGCTTTGCCCAGACGCTCTGTTGTTACCATTTCTGTTTGGTCGCCTAACAATTTCTGCACGGAAAAAGATACCCACACTTCGCCACCTTTATCCTCTATTTTCAGGTTCGGGTTAAAATCGGGCGCTACCACCTGATGTGCTTCACCTGCAAAAGGCTGTGCGGAGTTGTAATACACATTCCCGTCACCAAACACCGTATAAAGGGTCTCATTGTATTGAAAAGGAATCTCATTGTATTGGCTCAAACCGTAAACCTCATTCTCTTCCAGAATCACAGGCATAAACAGGTTGTTGTAGAAACGGTTATCACCATTCAAGATGATAGAAAGTCCGGCGACATCTGTCTGGTGCGGCAAGTGATAGGGCGTATAACGCGTTTTTTCTTTCACCAGACGGAAACAACCGGCAAAAATATTGTGCACATAAGCACCGCCCTGCGACATATCAAATATATTGATGCGAGAACCAAAAATATTGTTATCAACCAAGTAGGGACCGTGATTCACCTCAAAAAAGATGTCTTCAAGATCGTTCTCGTAAAGCAGGTTTTGGGAGATGCGGGTTCCCTGCGCCATCCAGTCGAGCCACATACCTAAACCTGTGTGATGGATGCGGTTGTTGCGTATTTCCGTATCGATGGCAGCGTGAAACTTGATACCCGCTATTTCGGCGCCTGAAAACTGGCGTTTCGTCCAGATGTCGTGGATGTGGTTGTTTTCAATAATGCTGAAAGCCGCTCCCATACTGCCACAGATGCCTGTTTGCTCGCAGGCGAAAATCTCATTGTTGCGGACAATATGTGAACCGATATTTTCCTTGTTCCAGCCATTGCGCAAGGTACGGAAAATTACTTCGATGTAATGCAGGGAACCGTCGATTCTCATATCGTTTAACCAAACATTGTGTCCTGTACCGCGTTCCTTGCCCAATGTGATTCCGGAGCATTTGGCATTGCTGATAACATTGTTCTCAATAATCCAACCTTTGTTCCAGTGGGTGGAAATCATACCGATTTGTTCGGCAGTAGGCGCAGCCCACTGTGAAGCCGCCTGACTGATGTGAAATCCTTGAATAGTCAGGTAATTGATACCCGGCTTTTCGGGATAAAAGCAGGTGCGGCGTGCCGAAATTTCTACCAATTCCTTGTTGGGGTTGTAGTTGTGAAAATTTGCCCAGATGGTGGTATTCTGTTCGTCGCTTTCGCAATACCATGTATAAGTGGAACCTTCCGAGTCTTTGATGTTATTATCTGCTGTGGGATGCAACACCTTGTCGAGCGTTGGCACTTCATAGAGGGATTTATTGTTGAGAAAAACCTCGCCGGTGTGATGGTCCCAGCCATGATTGTCAAACCAATCGCCATATATCAAATCCCGGTAGGGATTGTAACTGCCGAACAGGCTGTTGGGGACTGTCACTTTCCAAACGCCGTCCTGCACTTTTTGCCAGTTGCTGACAAGTTCGGAACCTTTTATTTCCACACGTTCACCGGGTGCTGCACGATACACGATGCGATTGTCATCACTTTCTCCTCCGCGCGGCGGATTAATCCACTCGCGATATACCCCCGCATGGACAGTAATCACATCACCCGCGTAAGCCACCTGCGCCGCCTTGTTGATGGTACGGAACGGGGCGCTCTCCGCGCCGGTATTGACATCGTTCCCCTTGATGGATACGTGGTATTCTTTACTGTAAACAGTCATGACTGTTAGACAAATCAGCATTATGCCGACAATTATTCTTTTGTTCATGTTATTATTATTTGCGGATTAAGGTATTCCTTATCCTGATTTCTACATTTTACCTGTTCAATTATATTGTTGAGCAACCCTGATAAGGGCGCGGATATTTTCTTCCGGCGCCATCGGTGGAATAGCGCATCCGGCTCCTATCACTAGATAGGGGGAATCTTTATAAACTTGAAGTATTTTTTCTGTTTCCTCGATTACGCTTTCAGGAGACCCTAAGGCAAGGACGCCACTCGGATCGACTGTTCCAAAAAGCGTGGTAGAGGAAGAAAAATGAGTATGTATCGCTTCAACCGAAGTTTTATAGTCCAATTCCACCGCATCCAAACCGATAGATGCCATGCGACCGAGAATCAAATCCGTATTCCCGCAGATGTGCAGCAAGTAAGGAACTCCCTTTTGGCGGGCTTCGTCAAGCATTGCCTTTTCGTAGGGCAAAGCAAACTGTTCGTACATTTCGGGAGAAATCATACTGGGTCCGGCAGGGCTGTCGCCATTGGAAACCATATCGGATCCGGCATCCGCCATTAGTCGTATAAATTGTTTGCATATTTTAGTCGTATATTCCAATAATTGAATCGACCGTTCTTCATCAAGCATAAGATCGATCATAAAATCGGCAGGGGTACGCATACAACATGCCAACGAAAAAGGAGCCTGATCGCAATTTCCCCGAATAAACAGTTCATTGCCGAAATAGCGTTTGAGTATCTTAATGCTTTCCACACTGTGTTGAATACGGGGATTCGTTGAAATATCAATGTCGGCAAGGGAATCTATTTCATCCAAAGAGGTAAGAAACGCTTCGTGCGTTCTTGCCGGCTCATCTTCCGGGAAATCTACCTTTACGCCCACTGCACCGGCTGTTAAAGCGGTGTCCACATCAAACAATATGCCATCCACGCCGTATTTTTCAGCAAACTGAATGTGGCACTTGGCTGCAATTTCAGGGTCGTCCCGATATTGTCGCATCATATATCCTGCTTCGCGCGCTGCTAACATAAAATTATGCAACATCACGGGCCGTCTGTCAGGCATCACTCCACTCAAAGCAGATTTTATTCGTTGATATCCGTTCATTTCCAAATCCTTTCTATCTGTTCCAAACTTTTACCTTTAGTTTCCGGGATTAATTTCCATACGAAAACAGCCGACAAAAGCGCCATTAAACCGAAAAGTCCGAAAGAGAAAGCATGATTGAATGACTGAACCAACCATTCGTTTTTATCCAACAACGGAAACGAAGAAGATACCAAATAGTTGGTAATCCATTGCACGGCAACGGCTACCGACATAATTTTGCTTCGCACGGCATTGGGGAACATTTCCGAAAGCAATACCCAAGTAACAGGTCCCCAGGAAAATGCAAATGACGCCACAAAACCAAGTACGCAAATTAAAGCGCCCAATCCGAGATTATGGGTATAAAAACAGACACTCAACACGCACATAAAGAGCGCCATCAAACCCGACCCTAACAGCAACAGCGGTTTGCGTCCATAGCGGTCAACGGTATAGATAGCAATAATGGTAAACAGGAAGTTTGCCGCTCCCACCAATACTGTTTGCAACATGGCGGAATCGGTGCCTTGACCCATACTTTTGAATATTTCGGGTGCATAATAAAGCATGACCTGTATGCCGACCAATTGCTGGAAAGCAGAGAGCAAAATGCCTACCACCCAAATACGGGGTCCTAATTTCAATTTCCGTTTGGTCTGTTTCTCCGGCTTATCCACAACCGTAACTTCAATGGCTTCCACTTCTTCCGCCATATTCAGTTTCTGCATTATTTTTGTTGCTTTTTCCTTCTGTCCGCGTAAAATCAACCAACGGGGACTTTCCGGGACGAACAACAACAGGACGAAAAACAGCAACGCCGGAATCATGGAAGAGGCAAACATCCAACGCCATCCAACTTGCTGATTCCAAGTGAGATCGCCTTGTTTGACGATGTAATAATTTACAAAATAAACCACTAAAATACCGGTTACAATTGCCAATTGATTCCAGGAAACCAATCGTCCGCGAATGGCTGCCGGTGAGATTTCAGCGATATACATCGGTGAAAGCACGGAAGCCAAGCCGACCCCCATGCCGCCCAATATCCGATAAATGATGAATGGAGTAAGAAACGTATGGTCTCCACTACCCGGCGTTAGAAATCCCAATTCGGGAATGGCTGAACCTAAGCCGGAACAGAGAAACAATAATGCCGCCAACAATAAAGTCTTCTTTCGTCCGAATTTCTGACTGCAATAGCCGCCTAAGGCGCTGCCGATTACACATCCGATAAGCGCTCCGGATACCATTAATCCTAAAAGCGTATTGCTCCACGTGGGAGAAAAATGGTAAGGCACGATAAAGAAGGTTTCCAACGAGCTGATGGCTCCGGAAATGACAGCAGTATCGTAGCCGAATAAAAAACCGCCGAGCGTTGCTACTAACGCGATACCCTGCAACAAGGGTGTATTTACTTTATTTTTTGTCATTCTTAGAAATTCCTTTAATATTATTGTTCATTAATTGCTCCATCATCAACTCCTTAATACAAAGTGTATGGTTTGCGATATTGGTAATTGTAAAGCCTGTGATTTGCGGCTTCCGAATCGTCGCCATAACTGAGCGTTGCCGGATCCCATTTTACAGGACGTTGCAACTCGGTAGCAATATTGGCATTGACGCACAGAATATTGGTGCTGCAACCTACTTCCACCGGCGCAATGGGATTCTTGCGAGAGCGCACGGCATCAATAAAGTTCTGCATGTGTGGCGAACTTACCTCATATTCTCCTTGATTGACTTCCTGCTCAATTTTGGCAAGAAGTTGCGCATCGGAACATTCGATATATCCTCTGGCCACTTTGAGCCAACCTTTGGTGGTATTGAAGCATATCCCGTTTCCGCCTTTTTCGGTGAAGGGTTGTTCGGTCATAACGATGCCGTTTTGATATTTCATTGTAAGATATTGCGCTCCATTGTAACCCTTCGGAATATATTCGCAGGGGCCTGAGCCGTCCATTCCAATGGCAGCCTGAGCGATGTCGAACATGTGAGCGCCCCAGTCGGCTGTAAATCCGTTGCCGGTTTCGCGATACCAACGCCACGCACCCCACAAGGTTTCATTCTTCTCGGGTTTTAGAGAGACGGGCGGACATAAATCCTGATGATAATGTATCTTTGGATCATTCAAGGGACCCAGCCATTGGTTCCAGTTCAAGTTGGCAGGAATGGGTTGTTCTGGCAAATTCAACGGGGTGGGAGGGTCGCCTACTTTGGCGTAAATCGTTTCCACATAACCTAATGCGCCGCTGCGAATCAAGGCGATGGCTTGTTGAAACTCTTCGGCGGAGCGTTGCTGACTTCCCACTTGCAACACAGCCTTGTTTTCACGGACGGCTTTTACCATCTGCAAACTTTCGGTGATGGTGAATGACATGGGTTTTTGTACATATACGTCTTTTTTGGCGCGGCAAGCGTGAATGGCTATCAGTGCATGCCAATGGTCGGGCGTAGCGATAGCCACTGCATCAATATCCTTGCGGGCGAGCAAATCCTCATAGAACTCATACGTGTCGCATCGCTGCGGTACGTTTTGTTCCTTTTGCCAAGCCTCAACCCTTCTTTTGAAGCGTTCGCGTTTAATGCTGTCCACATCACAACAGGCAACGACCTGTACGCCGGGACAACTTGAAAAACTCCTGAAATCGGAAAGCCCTTGCTGCCCCAATCCGATAAATCCCATAACTATCCGGTCACTCGGCGCCAAGCGTCCATTGCCGGCAAATATCCTGCTCGGAAGAATAGTTAAGCCCGCCAAACCAAGGGCGGAATAGCCCAAAAAGCGGCGTCTGCTCATTGCGTTTAATTCTTTTTTTGCATTCATGATTCTAAAAATTTAAATGTATGTTTATATTATGTTTATGTGTCAATTTATTATTGTCATTGGGATTAAAGCGGCTCTATCCTGAACGAATAGCGTAGCGGCGTATTTTCAGGTATCATATATTCTTTCAACGGAGGGGGGCCGCAACTTGCGTTGCCTACTCCCTGCTGTATGCAATCCAAACTCACATAGACTTCCGGTCGGCGGATATTGTCCAGTTCGTAGTCGTGGCGGGCGTTCCATAAAGCGCTGTCCGCAAAATGCAAAGCGCTGAAATTCAGTTTGCCGCTCGTGGAAATTTTGACGCCCTGACCGTTCGCATTCGTGAACGATACCCGGCGAATATCTTCCCGATTTCCCATGCTTTGAGCGCGGACGTAATGCTCCGCTTCCATTTCTTTTACGGTCGCGTTGTATTGTCCCACGAAGGCAGAAGTTTTTCTGTCCGAATAATTTTCATGAGGGCCGCTTCCATACCATTGGATATTGTCCAAGGCTTGCGGCAACACCATTGCC
>JAITTD010000089.1 GCA_031287245.1 Bacteroidales bacterium | reverse complement strand
TACAAACTTTCGGATGAAGAGCGGCGAAACTACGACTTCCACGTTGACCAGGCACGCTACGAGCAAAACGTCATCAACGATTCTATAGAGAAAGGAAAAGCAGAGGGAAAAGCAGAAGGAAAAGCAGAAGGGAAAGCAGAAGAGAGAGTTTTGGTGGTTATCAACAGCCACAAAGCAGGATTGTCGGTAGAAACCATTGCGACGATAACCGACCTTACCCCCGAACAGATAACCATCATTCTAAAAGAACAGGGGGTGTAATAATTAATGGCGTAAAATGGGCAACGCGCAACGTTGATGCCCCCGACACCTTTTCCGCCACGCCCGAAGCCTGCGGCAAGTTCGACCAGTGGAATCGTGCTACAGCGTGGGATGTTACCGGCGCTGTAGAGAATTGGGATAATTCTATCCCCGTTTCGTGCGGGGTGTTTTTAATGATTCAATATCGGGATTTGAACACAAATTGATTGATCTTTTCAAAAATGATATTTGCCCAATCGTGAATTTGGGTGTATTGTTTGGTTAGTTGTCCTTCACTTGCTCTAAACAGCAGTTCCGCAAAAACATTGTCAACCGGATTATCGTAAATATACAATCTATCAACAAGTGGTGCAAGATAGGCACAGTTCCACCCTAAAACTCGTTGGGTAACTCGTGATGCATTAATTTGCGGATTGTCTGTTCCAATAAAAAACAAACGAGTGAAATAACCTTTTTGCTTGGCTCTTTGGATAAATTCTACTTTGTCAGGAGCAGATAATACGGTTTCAAAAATCAGATTTTTACCTTCTTCCAAACATTACTGTTTCTTTTGAGTTCCAATCGCCAAATTTGTCGCGTGCAATAAAATCAGGATTAATGTATTCACAACCCTCAACCCATTCGTGTTTCAGAATTTTTCCGGTAACGGAAGTCTTTCCTGAACCATTGGGACCGGCAATTATCAACAACTTTGGCTTTCCCATTTTTGTTATAACGTTTGAAACATAGTTTGAATATTTTCGTACTCCCGACGAATGTTTTCCCGTATTTTTCGCGAATTTTCTTTGCTTTTACGGCGCACATCCTCCTCAACCTCTTTCATAATCGTGAAAAGTTGCTGGTCTGTCGGCTCTGTATCGCTGATAAAGCGGTATGAATTCATATCTGTACTCACTGTCTATATTATTTTTCGCTGTAAAGTTACACGTTGTTTTTAATATTCAAGAAAAAATAAATATTTTTGCACATAAAAACGAATCAAAAAATATGTTTTCATCCAAAGACATCCATCAGTTGAACGCCAAAGGAATCAGCCTTGAAGCAATCGAACAGCAAATCAATTATTTTCAAACAGGGTTCCCGTTTTTGCAAGCCGACAGGGCAGCGACTGCCGGCGACGGCATCAGGCAGTTGTCCGCTGACACCGTTGACGCCTTGGAACAGGCATTTAGTGAAACGGCAGGCAGCAGGAAAATGTTAAAGTTTGTTCCTGCATCGGGCGCTGCCACGCGAATGTTCAAGGATTTGTACGAATTTGTATCCGGCGCTGCAGAAACTGCAACCATCAAAGAAATATTCGACCGGTTGAGCTGTTTTGCGTTTTACAATGCGTTGAAGCCCTTTGTGAGCGATACTGCCTCGCGCAAAGCCGTTGCGGAAGCCATTCTGATGCCGGGCGGATTGAATTACGGCAATCTGCCCAAGGGAATGTTGCTGTTTCATTCCTACGCCGACGGCGCACGCACCGCCTTGGAGGAACATCTGGCAGAAGGGGCGGCTTACGCCTGCAATGCCGACAAAACTGTTCATCTGCACTTTACGGTTTCTGCCGAACATCAGGCAGGTTTTGAGGCGCTGGTCAACGAAAAACTGCGAAAATATGCCGATTTGTACGGTGTCACCTGTCATATCGGCTTTTCGCAGCAGAAGCCGTTCACAGACACCCTTGCTGTTGACTGCGACAACCGCCCGATGCGTAACAGCGATGGCAGCCTCTTGTTCCGCCCCGGAGGACACGGCGCATTGCTCGAAAACCTCAACGAACAGGAGGCGGACATTATATATATCAAGACCATCGACAATGTAGTGCCCGACTGTCTGAAACCCGTCACCATCCAATACAAAAAAGCGCTTGCCGTGTTACTCATCCGGATGCAGGATGCCATTTACCGTTATATTCGCCGGTTAAGAGCAGGCGATGCCTCTGTCATCAATGAAATCAAACTGTTTCTGCAAAAGGAAATGTCTTTTCAACTACCGACGGGCTTTGACAGCCGATCGACCGGGCAGCAAAGCGCATATCTCTTAAAAACGCTCAATCGCCCCATTCGGGTGTGCGGTATGGTGAAGAACGAAGGCGAACCGGGGGGCAGTCCCTTCTGGGTGAAAAATTCCGATGGATCGGTGTCACTTCAAATTGCCGAATCGTCGCAGATTGACAGGAACAATCCGCAGCAAAAGGCAATAGCAGCAGGGGCGTCACACTTCAATCCCGTTGATTTGGTCTGCGCTGTCAAGGATGTGGACGGAAAAGCCTTTGATTTGTTGCAGTACCGCGATTCCGACACCGGCTTCATTTCCCGAAAGTCGAAAGACGGCGTTGAACTGAAAGCGCAGGAACTGCCCGGACTGTGGAATGGCGCTATGGCGTTCTGGAACACCGTCTTCGTGGAAGTGCCCATCGAAACCTTCAATCCGGTAAAAACGATGAATGACTTATTGCGCCCGCAACATCAAAATCAATGAGCCGCCTCTTGCGGTATTGGGGGCTTAATTGAGCATATTCTGCCCTCCCGTTACCGGAATGGCTTGTCCTGTTTCATATTCCTGCCCGATGATATAAAGAATGGCTTTCATCACGTCCGGTACGGTGCATCCGCGTTTTGCCGGCACCTGCGCTTCGTAAAATTGCTTTACTTCTGCTACATTTTTGGCTCCCGGCACTTTGTTTGCCTGCAGATACTGCACAAACAAGCCTTTGTCGGGGTCGTTCCACAGCGGACCATCGAAAAAATTGCCCGGGCACACCGCGTTCACCTTGATACAGAAAGGCATCAATTCCAATGCGAACGACTGGGTAAGCCCCACACCGCCGAATTTACCTCCCGCATAGGCGAAATTTTTATTGCTGCCTTTCAATCCCGATTTGGAATTGATTTGGATGATGTCTGTAAAATAGTTTTTTCTGTATTTGGCTTGCAGTTTCAGCACCGACGAGGCATATTTGGCACAGAGAAAATAGCCGGTGTAGTTCACCCGGGTCATCAGTTCAAATGTTTCGGGCGTCATCTCGTCCAAATCGCCTGCCCGAAGGATGCCTGCGTTGCTGATGAACACATCCAGACCGCCAAACTGTTTGACTGTTTCTGTTATCAGGTTTTGCACCGATTCGGCTTTTGAAACATCCGTTTTGATGAAGACTGCACGGTTTTTCTTTGCCGAAGCGTTGAGTTTTTCTACCATCTGCAAACCAACCGTTTCGTTGAGGTCTGCTATGACCACATTAGCGTTTTGTGCCATCATATTTTCTGCTATGCCTCCGCCAAAACCTTGGGCACCGCCGGTGATTGCCACGATTTTATTTTCAACTGCGCTTCCGCCTCCCTTGCCTTTGGACACGGCACGGCGATAGTTTTCCACTTCCCAATTGTCGATAAAGGCTATTTCTCTGTCGTTTAGAAATTTCGGACCACCGAAAGCGTTGGAATACCGGCTTATTTTCAGTAAATCCTCGAAAACGTCCAGTGCGACGGCGGCAGAATGGGCATTGTCTTCCACAGCCACCAGACCAAGCCCTTTCAGCAATACAATTTTTGCGTCATAGCCGTAATCTTTGCGATATTGTTCCAGTTTCCGGCGAAATTCCTCAATGGCATCCTCTGCGGTCTGTGTGTTCTCTATGTAAATGGGACGCGCCTTGCAATATACGATGATATCAGGCGTGAAAGGCGCGGATGATTTGGCAAAGGATGCTGCATCCTTGTTGAAATCCGCTATCAACGTATTATTGCGGATGGTAGCAATTTTTACACTGCCATGGTCGGCTGACAGCAACATACGGATGGCGGGCAAAATGTCGGCGGCTTTGTCGTCTATCGGCAAGGCTTCAATCGGCTGTTTTTCACGAATGCAGGCATCGATTTTTGCAATGGTCTTGCTGTAAATCTGCTTGATTTCATCGCATGTGTCGGCGGAAACAAAAATGCCGTGATTTTGCAACAATATAATGTGTGGCTCGCTGTGATGCGTTGCCCTGAATTTTTCCAGTTCGCTTTCCACTTTCTTGAACAGTACGTATCCGGGGTCGGTATAAGGGATGAAAAGCGCCTCATTTCCAAACAGTTCCTTCGCTTTGTTTTCTGCCTGTTGCGAGCAAAGCAGCGCATTGACGAGAGTAGGATGGGTGTGTACCACGAAGCGATAGCGGATGATGTCGTGCATGGACGTTTCTACCGACGGGCGCAACAGTTTTTCCGGCTCTATGCTTGCCCTGAAAAGGTCGGTTTTTACTTCCTGTTCGCGTTGGTCGGAATTTTCGCTGTATGTTTTTTCGGCAATACTTTTCAATTTTTTGCGGTCGAGTACTGCAAATCCGGCTTCGCTAATGCTGCCAAGGGTGGTGCCGCTGGCTTTCACCCACAGCAAATCTTCTGTTTTAAACGAAGTATTTCCCCCGCCTGCAATGACATAATCACTGTTGATGCCATAAAATCGGGATATTTCTACCAATTCGTTCATTTCTTTCATCTTGTCTTTCACTTTTATGTTCGTTTTAAATTTTATTTACTGCAACAAAGATACAAGCATTTCCCGATTCAACAAAATTGTATCGGTGATACAGTAGTGATTCGGTAGTGATACAGTAGTGATACAGTGGTGATACAGTAGTGATACAGTGGTGATTCGGTGGTGATTCGGTAGTGATACAATGGTGATTCGGTAGTCCGTAGGACTTTCATATCAATAGAACCCGTTATGTCGCTCTCCACACCGTTCCCCCCGCAGCAAGGGGATTCATCCCCTTGTCAACACCAACACTTGACACCGTTCGGAACTGCGACTGCTTAGTTCGGAACTGCGACTGCTTAGTTCGGAACTGCGACTGCTTAGTTCAAAACTGCGACTGCTTAGGAAATGTCCGTAAATTAATTTTACATTTGTAATAGATATATAAAATATATTTGCTATCTTTGTGGCATGGAAAATCTCAAAGAAAAATTAGCATTAATATCTCCAATTTTGGATGAAAAGCAAAGACGGATGATTTTTGCAGCAGAAGCCCATCAAATAGGAAGAGGTGGCAAATCCCTTATCTGTCGCCTGACAAATATGTCCCGTCCCACACTTAAT
>JAITTD010000074.1 GCA_031287245.1 Bacteroidales bacterium | reverse complement strand
CCCAACGATTTAAGCAACAAAACCGAAAAAGACGACCAAACCATTTTCTATCTGCTGTTCACATTGATGGGGCAATTTGTGCAAACGGAAGTGAAAAGCGCTGTTGGACGTGCCGATGCCGTGGTGATGCTGCCAGATACCATTTATGTTTTTGAGTTTAAACTTTCCGAAAATGCCAGCGCCGAAGATGCGCTTAAACAGATTGACGCCAAAGGCTATCTCATCCCATACAGCGCCGGTGAACGGAAAGTGATAAAAATCGGAGCGGAGTTCAGCCGCACCCAAAGAACATTGAGCCGATGGGTAAATGGCTGATTATTCAACACATTGGAAATTTGCCGGAGATATTGGAAATCTGAAATTTTTCATCTACTTTTGTGGCGTAAGCGAAATGTAAAGATGAAACAGATGAAAATAAGCCGTTTGATTTCAACCGATTTATGGTATTGGGGCGCCACCGTCTTTCTGTTGGCGCTGCTTGTTGACAGCAATGCCCAAACCATCAATCGGATAGATGCCAACGGATACAACAAAATTTATTACCCCAACGGTAAAATATCCAGCGAAGGACCCATGCGCGAAGGGAAACCAGATGGGTACTGGAAAACCTATTACGTAACAGGTATTATGAAATCGGAAGGAAACCGGCGCAACGGCTTGTTGGACAGCGCTTGGGTGTTCTACACCGAAACCGGTGATACCGCCGAAATTATCCACTACATGGCAGGCAAAAAAAGCGGCTATTACTATACTTTTGATGACATTACCGAAAAAAACAGCGTGAGCGTACACTATCTGAAAACAAGAGACTTATATGTGGACGACAAGAAAGAAATGCAAGGACTGGTTTATTTTCCGTCGGGAAAAATCAAAATGGAGACTTTGTACAAAAGCGGCAAACGGCAAGGAACAGCCAGAGAATACGATGAAAACGGAACAATTATCACTGTGTTTGAGTACCGTAACGACTATATGATTTCGCGCGAATATATCAACCGGCTGGATGCCAAAGGGCAAAAAACAGGATTGTGGCAAACTTTCCACGATAACGGTACTGTGAAGGAAGAAAATATGTACAAAGACGGTATTCTTGACGGAACTTCCCGGCTGTATTCCAGTGCAGGTAAAATGCTGAGTGACAGAACTTACAAAGAAGGCAACATCATTGACGACGGTATTTTGGAAAAAGCGGAAGCGGAGGAAATCATTGAATACTACAAAGATGGAGTGACAATGAAGCGGAAAGGTATCTTTCTCAATCAGGTACCCATCGGAATGCATATTTTCTATAATAACAAAGGGATAGCCGAAAAGGGGATACGCTACAACGAAACCGGCATAAAAACAGCCGAAGGCACTGTGAATGAAGCAGAAAAACGCGCAGGCGAGTGGAAAGTATATTTTGAAACAGGCGAGGTGAAAGCCAGGGGCAATTATCTGGATGACAGACAAAACGGCGAATGGAATTTTTATTACCCCGGCGGGGTGACGGAACAAATCGGCGTTTTCACAAACGGCGTGATGAATGGTGAATGGAAGTGGTTTAACAGCAAAGGCGTACTTCTTCGCGAAGAAACCTATCAGGAGGGAAGTTTAAATGGGATGTCGGCACACTATTCAGACAGCGCAACGCTCATAGCAAAAGGCGCTTATGCCCAAAATGAACGCGAGGGCAACTGGCTAATCAACGCTGGCGACGTGCGCGAAGAAGGCGATTTTATTGCCGGCTCAAAAAATGGACTTTGGAAAACCTGCTATGACAACGGGAAACTCTATCACAAAGGCTTTTTCGTGCAGGGCAATCCGAACGGACGGCACGACTTTTACTACCCCGACGGCACGCTCAAAGAAGAACAGCACTACGCCAACGGGCGCCGCGAAGGCAATTGGAAAAAATACAACGAGGACGGAAGCCTGTTTCTGACCATCACTTACCGAAATGACGAAGAAGTCCGCATCAACGGAATCATAATTGATAAGAAATGAGGATAGAACACAATGCCTCAACGGGACGGCACAAAACCATATATTCTGTGTCAAAAAAAAATGTTGGCAAAAACAATAAAATGACATTTGTTTTGTTTATATATACAATATAGAGTGCAAAGTACTAAAATGATACACGAATGGACATTCGCAATACATTCATTATAGCGTTGATTCTCTGCTTTTTAACGCCTTCGATGATTTACGGGCAAAAGGCAGCTAAACTCAAAAAAGCCCAGGAGGAATATGCTGCGGGGCATTACAACTCGGCTGCATATATGTTGCGTAAAGCATATACTTCCGTCAAAAAGAAAGACGAGCAAGCGGCTATCCTGTTCAAAATAGGGGAGTGTTACCGGCAAACTGCCGTATCGAAACAAGCCGAATTATGGTACAAAAAGGCTATCAACAAAGGCTATCAGGACCCTGTTGTCATTTTGTATTTGGCGGATGCCAAGAAAATGAACCAGAAATATGCCGAAGCCAAGGAAGAATTTATCAAATACAAGGAAAAAGTGCCGACCGACCGGCGTGGCGAAGACGGCATCAAGTCCTGTGATTTGGCGCTGAAATGGTTGGAAAACGGGAACGGCTATTTGGTAGAAAACATGAAGTTTTTCAACTCGCGACAGGCGGATTTCGCGCCGGTGTATGCCTCAGACGATTATAATACGGTGTATTTCACGTCATCGCGCGAAGCGGCGCTCGGCAAATCAGTCAATGCGGTGACCGGCGAAAGTTTTAGCGACTTGTTTGTATCAAAACTCGATCGTAAAAATGTATGGAGCCAGCCTGTTCCGGTGGACGGCGAAATCAATACGGAGTATGACGAAGGAATGTGCTCATTTTCGTCCGATTTCCGCACCATGTATTTCACCCGCTGCAAAAACGACAAAAAAAAGGTGTGGGGTTGCCACATACTCAGCACACAATTAGTGAGCGGCGCTTGGTCGAAAGCGAAAGTAATCGATATTGCAAACGATAGCGTGGTGATTGCTCATCCGGCCATCTCACCCGACGATTTGACGCTCTTTTTCGTGTCAGATATGCCCGGCGGCCAAGGTGGAAAGGACATTTGGAAAGTAACACGCAAAAGCGCCGGTGATGATTGGAGTATGCCAAAAAATCTCGGTCCCGAAATCAATACACAGGGCGATGAAATGTTCCCGTATATGCACTCGGACGGCACGTTTTATTTCTCATCCAACGGACATATCGGGATGGGAGGCTTGGACATTTTCAAAGCCGACAACAACGAAGGCCACTGGGTGGTGGAAAACATGGGCTATCCCATCAATTCATACGCCGACGATTTCGGCATCACTTTTCAGAACGACAACGAACAGGGTTTCTTCTCGTCCAACCGCACCATGCGCGGCGACGATGATATTTTTGTCTTCACGCTTCCGCCGCTCTCTTTCAGCCTCGCAGGTTTGGTGGTGGATGAGAAAACCAACAAAGCCTTGGGCGGCGGCTCGGTGAAAATCATCAGCAGCGACGGTATCACCAACGAAATGCCGGTTGGCATAGACGGTACGTTCAAAACCGGCATGAAACCCAATACCGACTACGTGTTTATCGCATCGCGCAAGGGATACCTGAACGGCAAGGAACGCGAAACCACCAAAGGTTTGGACAAGAGCAAGGAGTTCAAAATCACAATTCCGCTGGCTTCTATCGAAAACCCCATCGAGTTGACCAATATTTTCTACGATTATGCCAAATGGGATTTGCGTCCCGAAAGTATGGTGGCGTTGGATAAATTGGTGGAAGTGTTGATCGACAACCCGAACATTACTATTGAATTAGGCTCTCACACCGACTCGCGAGGCAGCGCAGAAGACAATCAACTGCTGTCGCAACGTCGTGCGCAATCGGTTGTCAACTATCTGATTGAAAAAGGCATTGCTGCAGACAGGCTTACGCCTAAAGGCTACGGAGAGGCGCTACCCAAAGTGGTGGACGAGCCGATGGTGAAGCAATATCCGTTCCTGCGCCGCGGCACGAAACTCACCGAAGAGTACATCAATAGCCTGCGCAACCAGACCGACCAAGAGAATGCACATCAACAAAACCGCCGTTCCGAGTTCAGAGTATTGCGAACGGATTACGAGGAGAAATGATCGCAGATTGACAAAACCTCATTCCCCCTTCTGCATCTTCTTTTTGAAAAGAAAAGTCGCTTTGCTTTCCTCGCCTTTCAACAGGCGGGCGAGGTTGGCATGGTGGGTGGCGAAGAGAAGTACGCATATCACTACCGAAAAGATTTTCAGCGAAATGGATTCCGGTTTGAAGAAAAAGATGATGGAAACCGGAAAGGCTGTCCCCATCATGAGCGAACTGACGGAGGCATATTTGCTGATGCACAGCGTCAGGAAGAACACGGCGATAGACAGCAACGTGGCGGGCAAATGAAGCGCCAACAGGATGCCTACGGCGGTTGCCACGCCTTTCCCTCCTCTGAAACCGGCAAAAACAGGGAAGATATGACCTGCAATCGCCGCAAAACCTAATACCAACTGAAATGTGACGAGCGCATTGCTGCCCGCATCCCATACAGGCGACAGTAAACCCAATTTGACGGCTGCAAAACCTTTGAACACGTCAATCAGCAGCACCGGAATACCTGTAGCAACGCCCAACACCCGCATGGTGTTGTTGGTGCCAGCGTTTTTGCTGCCGTGTTGGCGCACATCCACACCATGTAGCGCCTTGCCAATCCACACAGCCGAGGGGATAGAGCCTGACAGATAGGCGCCAATCAAAATAATAACATTGGTCAACATAATCTTCTTATTGAATGTAAATAATGTGTATATTGTTTTTCTGTTGAATGTAAAATTCCTTTCCGGTCGAAAGCATCTTTGCGTACGCAGCCTGAGGCGTGGATGATGCTGCCATCGCCGCAAAGGATGCCAACGTGTTTCACCTTTCCCTGGTCATTGCTGAAAAAGGCTAAGTCGCCGCGCGTGGCGTTGTCAAATGCAATCGGCTGTCCGCACGTTGCTTGTTGCGAGGCGTCGCGGGGCATGGATTTTCCGACCATGTGGCAGACAACTTGCACCAAACCGGAACAATCTATCCCGAACAACGTTTTGCCACCCCACAAATACGGGGCGCCGAGATACTGCTCTGCCATCGTCACCGCGTCACGACCTGAAATATCGGTAGCGTCTGCCTCTATCGTGTAGGTCTTTCCGGCAAACCGGAATGGCAACGCTGGAAAAAGGCTTCCTCCCGCGATATATATTGTCACATTGTCAGGCATGATACGGCAAGCGGTGAAAGGGCGGGATACAATTAATTCGCCCCCCCCCTCCGTTTTTCCCCACAGGGAAGGGGCGAGTGTGACCATATTGGCGGATACCCATCCCTCGTAATCGTCCCGGCGGGTGCGAATACGGATCCATCCGGCATCGGTTTGCAACACCGAAAAACTATCGCCAAACAGCAACTGGGAAACCATTTCTGCGGTTTCCGATGGCTGCACACGCATTGCAACACTGCTTAAAAGGCATATTCCCGATGATGTCATCCTTACTTAATGAGGTCGCAAAAGTACAAAAAAAATGACAAATGAGAATTGATAATTTGAAACCACTTCCCAAGGCAGATTCAACTTCTAAGTGCGACAAAAATAAAGATAGATAAAAAACATAAAAACTTCAATTGGTGTTTTGAAGTCGAGTTTTTTCTTGGTCTGTTTATCTTTTTCTGTATCATTTTTTCTTTTGGAAAGGATACATTATTCTCTCAAAATTACGCTGCAAAAATACTTTTTTCGCCATAAAAAACATTTTTCGCCATTTTTCCATCTCTTTAACATACACCCTCAAATGACTCCGAAATGCCTGAGTGCATTGCCAATGCCGTCATCATCAACGGAATTTGTAACATAGTCGGCCTGCGCTTTCACATCATCGGTGGCATTGCCCATTGCCACGCCGATTGCCACGTGCCGAAGCATGGAAATATCGTTGCCACCATCGCCGAAAGC
>JAITTD010000070.1 GCA_031287245.1 Bacteroidales bacterium | reverse complement strand
AATACTGCCGTTGCTGTCCACCACCGCCACATAGTCTGTGGTGTCGGTTGTCAAATGGTTTTTTACCAACCATGCTTTCATTTTGTGTATCATAATATAAATGTATTAAAATTATTATTCTTACCTCGTGGTTGTTTGCTGTTTTTGTATTAACATCATTAATTGTGTTTCATGGTTTCGTTGGAAGCCTCCGATTCTAAATGTTCGCCTACCTGTTTGTCGAAAGTGATTTTGAAAGAATAGGCGAAATCGCAGGGTTTGGTTGGGGGGAACGAGAGTTTCAAGCCTTCGTCGGTTTGCTCGTAAGCGATTTGAGCGTCAGAGCCGAGCAGGGTTACATTGACGATTTTGGCGTCGGCAATGGCAGCCCTGTCCAATGATTTGACGGTGGTGCTGCTGTCCCAGTTGAGCGCTATGGCGTAAAAATCGTTGCCTTTGGTGGTGAAACGGATGTCCTGAGCGGTGTAAGGCGTGGCGGTGTTGTCGCTGAACGTGCCTTTGGTAGGTTCTGTCACCACTTCGCCGAATTTCTTCCAGGGGCGGGTGCCATAAATGGCTTCGCCGTTCACTTGCAGCCATTTTCCGATGCTCAGCAGGATGGCAGTTTGCTCTTCGGTGATGGTGCCGTCGGCTCTCGGTCCGATGTTCAGCAGCAGGTTGCCGTTTTTGCTGACAATGTCAATCAGGTCGTGTACAATTTGTTCGGGTGTTTTGTTTTCTTCCCCTTCGATGTAACTCCATGATTTTTTGCCGATGGAAGTATCGGTTTGCCACGGGAACACCATCATTTTGTCGGATTTGCCGCGTTCCATATCCCACACCTGCACGTTGGTAGGGTAGCCCTGCTTGGTGTTCACCACCACCTGTTCGTTCCAGTCCAAGGCGTTGTTATAATAGTATGCCATGAATTTGTTGAAATACGGCATTGTTTCGGGTCTGTTGACCGTCCAGTCGAACCATATCAGTTTCGGCTCGTATTTGTTGATGAGTTCGTAGGTTCGCGTCAGCCATTCCCTTGTCACAGCGTCGATGGCGGCCGCCGACGGTTTATCGCCCAGCCTGCCGCCATACAGGGCAATGGTGGTGTCCTGCACGTCCGATGGAAACTCCAAGCCGCCGTTGTAGAACCACGCATTTTCCGCCCGGTGTGTGGACAGTCCAAACACAAGCCCTTCCTTTTCAGCCGCCTGTTTCAGCAGCCCTACTATGTCTTTGTGGGGTCCCATCTTCACGGAATTCCATTCGTTCAAATCGCTGTCGTACATGGCAAAGCCGTCGTGGTGTTCGGCAACGGGCACCACATATTTCGCGCCCGACGCCTTGAACAGTTGCACCCACTCGTCGGCGTTGAATTTCTCGGCTTTGAACATGGGTATGAAGTCCTTGTAACCGAACCGGGTATGCTCGCCGTAAGTGTCTAAATGATGCTGATACTCCGGGCTTCCCTTCTGATACATCGTGCGGGGATACCACTCGTTGCCGAATGCCGGCACCGCATACACGCCCCAGTGGATGAAAATACCGAACTTGGCATCCACAAACCATTCGGGAAACCGGTAATGTTGGGCTATGTTTTCCCAATCGGGCTGGAAAACCTCTGTGCCTTTGGGCGAAGCAACCGAGTCGATGTTGATGGTCGCCTTCTTTGTCTGGCAACCGGCAATCATCAGCCCCATCACTAAACAGCAAAATATTCTTTTCATGTGAACGTATTTTAATTGATTCTTATTTGTTTTTAACGATAAAAGTAACTGTTTTTTCTGCTGAATTGTTCAATTTATCTGTCACCACGATTTTCACATCATATTGTTGTTCCGTTTGGAAACCGTCAATGTAGCGCTGGTAGTCCTTCATAGGTTGCTCATTCACCGAATAGCGGATTTTGTCAATTCCTGTGAGGTGGTCGGATGGCGCCACAAACAGTTGCACATACGACGGATACACCGGCACACTGTTGATATTGCCGATAGGATCGACACTGAAAACAGTCTGAATGACAGGCGGCACATTGTCCACCACAAAGGAAGTGTAAATGACGTTGCGGTTGTTCACATTGTCATATCCGATTATGTCCAAATGATGGGTTCCTCCTTTTGGGATGGTGAGTCCTTCCTTATAAGGAATTTCCGTAGGATTCTTGTCCAGCGCATAAGCCACCAGTTTCAGTCCCGACTCGGAATCGGTAGCGGAAAGAACAATCTCCGTATTGGAACTGATGAAAACCGTGTCGCGGGTAGTGAACGTGGGTCCTTTGTATTTGTAGGCAAGCGTAGGACCGGAGAGGTCAACATATATGGTGTTGACAATGTGCCTGTATTCAAGTCTTTCGGCTTCATGAACGCCTGCTGTGGCGTTGCCCAGACTGTCTATCGCAAAGTAGCGTATCACATGGATGCCAGATTTGGAAGGGAGATAAAACGGCTCGGTGTAGTTCACATACTCACTGCCATTGATGGAATACTTGGTTTCCCTTACGCCTACTTTGTTGTCCACAGCGGTCAGTTTCATTTTGGAACGTCCGGAGAAGTACACTTGGTCATTGACAATGAATTTGTCGCCCAAAACATCCGTTGCCACGATGGGACCCGACTTGTCGAGGAAGAAAGTCAGCGAACGTTCTTTTTCTTTGTTGCCCACCTTGTCCTCGGAATAATAGTACAACGTGTGTTCTCCATCCGACAATTGTTTCACCGGTACGGATTTGCCGTTGTACAGGTTTTCAGCGTCACCGTCTATGCGGTAAAACGTTTTTGCCACCCCTGTCACAGTGTCTGTTCCTTCCAGATAAATCACCGTGGTGGTGGAGATGACGTTGCTGTTGGATGCCAGTCCAATCCCGGTAATCGTGTGGTAGGTGACAGGAGCAACGTTGTCCACGGTAAAGGTCTTTTCGTTCACTTTTTCCATGTTGCCTACATGGTCCACCGAGTAGTATTTAAGCGTGTTGGCGCCCTGCTGCACGTCAATTTTCGTGTCGGCACTGTATTTTTGATAGGGCGCCCCGTTGATGGAGTAATAGCTTTGCATCACGCCCGACATATCGTCTTTGGCTTTCAGCGATATGTCGATGTCCAGTCCATAGTACGCTTGTTTGTTGACGGTGGCAACAGTACCGTTGAAAATGCTTTGCGTGACAGGAGCAATCCCGTCTGCGCGGACGTAAAAAATGACCTTATGTCCGCAAATAGCGTCGTAGTGCTGAATGGTGTGTACGCCATTGCCGTCGAGATACATCGGTTCCACTTCGTTTTTGGTGGTAGCGGAGTTGGAATTGGGTATCGGCGTCGGGTTGGCGTCGTTGGGTTTGGTGGAAAGATACAGATACAGCGGCTGTTCTGTTTGTATATAGTAGCGGTTCAGGCTGTCCACATAAGCGCTTTTTTCATGCTGAACGACATCCTGCGCGTTCACCCCGAATGAACATCCCACGGCTAAAAGCGTTAATCCAAATTTGTTGATATATTTCATATTGTTACTAATTTACGGTTTTAAAGAGAAGCCCAGCACCATTGCATCGTCCACCTGATCGGTAGCGCCTTTCCAGTCTTCAAAAAAGTCGGATATAGCGGTACATTGGTCTTTCATGGGTAGCGAGGCGGTTTGTTCTATTAAGCGATAAAATCGTTTAGATCCGAACTTTTTGAAATCGTCGTTGATTTGGTCGGCAAAGCCATCGGAGAAGATATAAAATCTCATGGCAGGAGCGAGGTCAAATTCTTTCAAGGTGAACATGCCTGTTCTTTCAAACAATTCCTGCGAGCCGCCGAGCGAACCGATATTTCCCTTCACCAGGGTGATCCCTTCACCAGGTTTGTAAATCAACATGGGTCGATAGGCTCCGGCAAAATGCAGTTTTCCTGCCTCAAAATCAAGCATACAGATAGCGACATCCATACCGTCAAAACTATTGTTTTTCTTTTGGTCAAGTGTTTCTATGATGGCATAGTTCAGTTTCAGCAATATTTCATCGGGCATATAGGTTCTGTCGCTTTCCACAATCTTGTTGAGCAGGTTCATACCGATAAAAGACATAAAGGCTCCCGGCACCCCATGCCCCGTACAGTCGGCTCCTACAATGATTAACTTGCCTTCAACAATGGAAAACCAATAAAAATCACCACTCACGATTGCCGAAGATCTGAAAAAGACGAAGAAATCGTCAATCAGACTTCGCAAATTCACACTCATGGTCTTTTTCAGCGCTGCACTTTGAATACGCAAGGCATAATTGATACTGGCGGTGAGATCTGCCTGGTGCTTTTCTATTTCCTCTTTTTGATAACTGATCAATGAGTTTTGTTCCTGCAATTGCTGGTTCATCTTGTATTTCTGGCGATAGAGCCGGATCACAATCACCAAAGCCACACCGACAAGGATGAGGAAGCCTGTCAACAAAAAGATACTCAGACGTTGCCGTTCATGCTGGATTCGTTGTGCTTCTATATCTTTTTCTTTCAGCAAATTGTCCTTTTCCACTGCCGCTCTTTCCAATTCGGCTTTTGTATATTTATTGTACAGGGATACATTCTGGTTTTGACTTTCCGATAATTCTTCTTTCTTCTCGGTCAACTCGCGAGCAGCAAGTTGCAGTTGCAAATCCTTATTTTGCTTTTCAATTTCAGCCAGTTGTACCTTTAACTCGGCTTCGGATACCTTCTTTTCAGCCGCTTCTGCCTTTTCCGTCTGCACCGCATGGTAGAAAGTGCGGTAATATTGAAAATACTCGTGTGCTTTTTCCGGTTGTTTGGCTTTTTCGTAGGTTTCGGACAACATTCCGTAACAACTTTGCATCTGTTCAATATCGTTCAACTCGCGAGCCAGCGATAAAGCCTCGTTCAGAGCGGCAATACTTTCATCAAACCGCAACATATCGTTCAGCGCCACCGACATATTGATAAGCGGCGATATACTGCCGTGTTTGTCTTTCATCATTTTTCGGTAAGCCAGCGTTTGCTGGAAACACTCGTATGCCAATTTGAACTGGTGCATATCGTTGTAGATTAACCCTAAATTAGTGTTAATCATTGATATTCCGCTCAAATTGTCTAATTTTTTATTGACTGCGATGGATTTTTGGTACCATTCCACTGCTTTTTCACATATATTGTGTTCCCAGTAAATAAGGGCAATCTGGTCGTAACACCGGCTTTGCTCTTTGAGATCCCTGTCTTTTAAAGATTCTGCCCGCTCTTTAAACTGTGCAATCTTAAAGGTATCGGCAGGTAACAAAGGCGTCACGTCCTGACGTTGAGCAAAAGCAGGTACAACCAGCCACAAAACACCCACTGTCAGGATAAAATGTCGAATCATATTTTCCCGGTTAAAATCGCCTATCTTCGCTTTATTTAGCATTATGTTAATATCCACAAAAAATTTTCCAAAAGTACACAAAAAAAGAATACTATCAAAATAATGATGAAATTTATATTATTTATGCCATTTTCTTGTAGTGGACAACATTCCGCAGGCGGCGTCAATGTCCAGTCCCCGCGATTGCCGGACTGTGACAATCATGCCTTTTTGTTGAAGCGCTGCGTCAAACTGCTGTATAGCATCCCGCCCCGATGGTTTGAAAGGACTGTCGGGAATAGCGTGGAAAGGGATCAGATTAATGCGACACTGCAAGCCAGACAGCAACTTTACCATCTCCTTTGCTTCACGCAGCGAGTCATTGATGCCCGCCAGCATGACATATTCGAAAGAAATACGCCGTTGCCGGTTCAAATCGTAAGTTTTTAACTGTGCTATGATTTGCTGAATGGGATATTTGTTTTCCACGGGCATCAGTCGTTTTCGCTCCTCATGCACAGGATGGTGAAGGCTGATCGCTATATGGCAGCGGCTGTTCTCCATGAAATGCTTTACAGCAGGCAATATACCGATGGTGGACACGGTGATGCGCTTAGGCGCCCAAGCGTAGCCATCATCCGCTGTCAGGATTTCGAGACTTTTCATCACTTCGGGCAGGTTGTCAAACGGCTCTCCCATGCCCATGAATACAATATTGGTGAGCGAAGCCTGTTCGGGCAGACTGCGAAACTGGTTGAGAATGTCCGTAGATGTCAAATTGCCGTTCATCCCTTGTTTTCCCGTCATGCAGAAAGCGCACCCCATTCTGCAGCCCACCTGCGATGAGATGCAGAGGGTGGCACGATCGCGGTCGGGAATATACGCCGCTTCCACATATTTTCCATCCGCCACCGGAAACAGATATTTCTTTGTGCCGTCTTTCGATTTTTTGACAGCCTCCGGTTCCTGCAATCCAACAACATACCGAGCATTGAGCAGTTCTCTTGTTTTTGCCGACAAATCGGTCATGGCATCAATGGATGACACCTGCCGGCGGTACAGCCAACCGGCTATTTGCTTTGCTGCATATCGCGGAAGTGACAATTCTGCCGCCATCTCCGAAAGTTCTTGTACCGTTTTCCCGAATAACGCCTGTTTCATTTAGATGCCGGTATAGTTAAATGGCGTGATTTGTTTCAGTTCTGCCTTTATTTCCGGCGATACTTTCAAGGTGTCAATAAAATCATCCATCACTTGCTGGTTGACGACTGCGCTTGTGCGTGTCAGCGCTTTCAACGCCTCGTAGGGTTTGGGATAGCCTTCGCGACGAAGAACAGTCTGAATGCCTTCGCTCACCACCAGCCAGTTGCGGGCAAGGTCGGCTTCCAATGCGGCTTGATTGACGATCAGTTTGTCCAAACCCTTGATAAGTGAAGCAAATGCGATGACAGTATGCGCCATTGGCACGCCCAGATTGCGTAATACGGTGGAATCGGTGAGGTCGCGCTGCATACGGGACACCGGCAACTTGCCTGCCAGAAATTCCCACAGCGCTCCGGCAATGCCCAAATTGCCTTCGGCGTTCTCAAAATCAATCGGGTTGACTTTATGCGGCATTGCGGATGACCCCACCTCCGTGCTGACTATTTTTTGCTTGAAATATTCCTGCGAAATATACATCCAAATATCGCGGCACAAATCAATCAGTATAGTGCCAATGCGTTTGAAAGCATCGCATTGGGCGGCAAGATTATCATAATGCTCAATTTGGGTGGTGGTTTGGCTGCGTTTCAGTCCTAATGACTCATCAACAAAGCGGTTGGCAAATGTTTTCCAATCAATGTCGGGATATGCCGCATGATGTGCATTGAAATTGCCCGTTGCACCCCCAAATTTAGCGGAAAAGGGAATGGCGATCAACTGCGCATACTGTATTTCAAGCCTTTCCACAAAAACCGCTATTTCTTTACCCAAACGGGTGGGTGAAGCCGGCTGTCCATGAGTACGCGCCAACATGGGCGTACCGGAAAACGTGTCAGCAAGTTTTTTCAACTGTTGCAGCACATTCAAAAAATACGGGATATACACGTCATTCACGGCTTCTTTGTGAGACAGCGGAATGGCGGTATTGTTAATGTCCTGCGAGGTAAGCCCAAAATGGATAAATTCGCTGAACTGAGCAATGCCCAAATTGCCAAACTCTTCTTTCAGGTAATACTCCACCGCTTTCACATCGTGATTGGTTTCTTTTTCAATGTTTTTAACGTGTTCGGCTGCCCGTTCATCACAGTTTTTGTAAATATTCCGCAAAGCATCGAATTGGGATGCGTCAAAGGCGGCTAACTGAGGCAAAGGCAGTTTGCACAAAGCAATGAAATACTCAATTTCAACCCTGATGCGATAACGAATAAGGGCATATTCCGAATAATAATCAGCCAACTGTGCTGTTTTATTCCTGTATCTACCGTCAACAGGCGAAATCGCCGAAAGTGTATTGAAGTCCATATCATTCATATCAAGCCGCAAAAATAACAAAAATTCCGGAAATTGTTCTCCTATTTCTGCCTTGCGACAACGGTTGGTTGGTTGGTCATGCCATTTTGTACATTTCCACCAGTTTGCGAATGGAAGGAAATCCGAAGAGAGTGAGGTCTATCGCGTTGTAGGGCACAAACAGGAATTGCTCCACATCGTCGCCGGCTTGAATGGCTGAAAAGTCGGATACCATGCACTCAAAACCGAGGTCGAGCGTGTAATAGAGCATTCCGGCACAGATGTAGCGGTTAGGAGAACTGCCGAAATACCGCAGTGCATCCACATGGAGGTTCAATTCCTCGTGCACTTCCCGCCGCGCAGCATCTTCGGCTGTTTCGTCGCTGTTGACAAAGCCGCCCGGCAGGTCGAGCAAGCCTTTGGCCGGTTCAAAGCGGCGGCGCGTGAACAGTATCTCTTTTTGCGGATTAACAATCACGCAGGCAACGGCAGCAGAGGCATTGATGAAAAACTTTCTTGAGCAAACGCCGCATTGCAAGTAGTTCTCTTCGCTTGCGCGGAAAGCATCGGCGCCGCAATACGGACAAAAGTGCAAAAGTTCAGAGGGAAAAGAAGGGTTCATTGCTGTTATTTTGGGGCTAAGCGATAGAGCAGCACTCCTACTACGCCGAAGATGATACTGGGAATCCACGCGGCAAGCACGGGACTGAGGTTGCCTTTGGAAGCAAACTCGGACGAAAAGCGCATGAACAGGATGTAGAGGAAGCAAAGCACAATGCCGATGGCTATTTGTACGCCCATTCCGCCGCGCACCTTGCGGGTGGACAGGCTGACGCCGATAAGCGTAAGAATGAAGGTGGAAAACGGTCCGGCAATGCGCTCGTGCAACTTAATGATATACTGGTTGATGTTGTCGGAACCTTCCATCCGCAAATCATCAATAAATTCGCTCAGTTCAGCCATGTTCATCTGTTCAATGAAATTTTCGCGCCGTTTGAACTCTGAGGGATGCAGGTTGAGCGTTGTGTCCAAACCTTCGCCGCTGGTGAGCGTTTCGCGCCCCAGCGAATCAATGTCGCGAGTGTAATACTTCGTGATATTCCACTTTTCTTTTTCTTTATTCCACACAGCCTTGTCCGCAAGCAGTTTGGACACCAGTTTGTCCCCGTCATAGCGCTCTATCGAAAATCGAGTAGCCTGTTCCGCCTTGCTGTTGAAGGATTCCAAATAGACAAACATACCGGGTTCCACCTGTTTGTGCATATTTTCCTTCATATACATCACCGGCGAATGGATATATGTATCTTCAAATGCCAATCGCTTTTTATTGGCGGCAGGCATAATGACGTCGTTCAGAAAAAATATAAATACCACTAAAATACAGGCGCTGATGAAATACGGGTACATGAGCCGTCTGAAACTGATGCCACTGCTCAGTATGGCGATGATTTCGCTATTGTAAGCCATTTTCGAGGTGAAGAAAATCACTGCGATGAAAATGAACAGCGAACTGAACAGGGTGACGAAATAAGGAATAAAATTCAGGTAATAATCCAAAATGATTTCCGAAAAGGTCACTTTTTTTTCGAGGAAGTCATCAATTTTTTCCGAAATATCGAAAATGATGACGATGAGGATGATCAATAACATGGAAAAAAAGAACGTACCAAGGAATTGCCTGATAATGTAAGCGTCCAATTTGCCTAATTTGAATTTTCGCAAAGTCATAACTTTTTTGATAAATTTTCAACCATTTCGTTTTTCCATGCAATAAACGTACCGTTTTTTATTTTTTCCCGAGCCTCGCGCATCAACCACAAGTAAAAAGCGATATTGTGGAGGCTGGAAATCTGCGAACCCAGCATTTCCCCTGCAATCACCAAATGGCGGAGATATGCTTTGGAAAATTGGGTATCAACAAAGGATGCGCCGTTTTCTTCAATGGGCGAAAAATCATTTTTCCACTTTTCGTTTTTGATGTTGATTTGCCCGTTGCGGGTAAAGATAGAGCCGTTGCGACCGTTGCGGGTAGGCATTACGCAGTCGAACATATCCACGCCCAGCGCAATGGATTCCAAGATATTGACAGGCGTTCCCACACCCATCAGGTAGCGCGGCTTGACAGCAGGAAGGATGCCGTTCACTAATTGAATCATCTCGTACATTTGTTCCACCGGTTCGCCTACCGCCAATCCTCCAATGGCATTGCCCTCGCAACCGGCTTCGGCAGTTTGTTCAGCCGATATACGCCGCAATTCAGGATATACACTTCCCTGCACAATAGGAAAAAAGGTCTGCGGATAGTCATACGATTGCGTTCCTTCTCGAAATTGCTTCCATCCGCGATTCAACCATCGCAAAGTCCGCTCCATTGAGTGTTTTGCGTAGTCGTAGTCTGCCGGATAGGGCGTGCACTCGTCAAAAGCCATCATAATGTCGGCGCCTATGGTACGCTGTATATCCACCACCCTTTCGGGCGTGAAAAAATGTTTAGAACCGTCAATATGCGAACGAAACTCGGCGCCATCCTCTTTCAGTTTGCGGATATCAGACAGCGAAAAGACTTGAAACCCGCCGCTGTCGGTCAGAACAGGTCGTTCCCATCCGATAAAGCGGTGCAATCCTCCGGCAGCATTGAGCACTTCCAAGCCCGGACGCAGAAAAAGGTGATAGGTATTGCCCAGAATGATGTGCGCCTGCGCATCGTCTGCCAAATCGCGCTGGTGAATGCCCTTCACCGTGCCCTGCGTACCCACCGGCATAAAAACCGGCGTTTCTACCTCCCCGTGTGCGGTTGTCAACACCCCGCATCGAGCCGAACTCTGTCTGTCTATGCTTGTTATCCGAAATTCCACTTCTTAAATTTGCCGCAAAGATAGCATTTTTTTGGTTTATGGGTTTCGAGTGGTTTCGAGTTTCGGGTTTCGAGTTCAATCCCGAAACTTCAAACCCGAAACCCGAAACTTCAAACCCGAAACCCGAAACCCGAAACTTCAAACCCGAAACCCGAAACCCGAACCCCGAAATCTATTGCTTGCTGTATTGTGTATATAAACCGGCAATATCCGCCTGCTGAGTGTTGCCGCCATGCACTGCAACGCGGTAGCGCAGTTGGATTTTATCCCCTTTTTTCAGCACGGTTGCCACATCGTCTTTGGGGAAATACATCGGCGTTGGAGAAATGAAGCCGTAATCGCGGGTAAACCACGGGGACGGAAACCAGTTATTGGAAGGATGTTGCAGGATAGCAATTCCTTCGATGCCGGTTTTCCGCGTTCCGTAGCAGTCTATCCACGGCGAAGGCTCTCCAAACGTGGCTTTTTCGCCTTGCTTCCCTTCGCTGTTTACCATAGCGCCGCCCTGTTGCACCGATAAGTCGGGATCAATGCGGGCGCTGAACAGCGAATGGTTCGTCTTTTCTATCGTCACATCCATCAACATTTCCATTTCGATGTCGAAATCGAGCAGGAACAAGTCCTTTTTCGGTGCGGTAACAGTGATTTTGCGCCGATCGATGATGGGTGCCTCCGCATCAGGGCGTTTCCAGATGCACTCATCGGTGATAACGACACGTGCCCCATTCGTTTCCGCGATATGAGCGCCGATAGAGATGATACGCCCGCGTTCTAATCCTTCCTGCCAGTAATTGCCGCCATTTACGCGGTCGCAGCCGAAAAACAGCGACGAATGATGGGACCAGATGCCATTGCGCATGGAAGTGACGCTACCGCCTGAAACCGGTCCGTTGACCGGAAAAAAGAAGGGATATTTCTCGTCTGCCGAGAAATGATAACTCGTAAAGAACGTTCCACCAATGGTGACGTCCACGCGGTTGCCTATTTTAATGGCTGAAACCGTTGCAGACTGTGAAAGTGCAATATGGTTAAAACCAAATACTGCAATTGCCAACAGGATCATTATTTTTTGCATCGTCATTCGCTGAACTTCTTCTAATTTATCCATTTTCTTTTTGAGAAGAAGCAGAAAAACGGCTTCCCCGCAAAGATTTTTTATTTTTTCCAACTGCAAAGTTACCACTTTTTTGAATATTTCAATCAGGCGTACTACTTTTTTTGTGAAAATTCGCATCAAAAGTTCCGAAGATGGTCATTTTTTCGGTATCAATATTTCAAATGCATGATCAGCATAAAAAATGGATCTTCATCTTGTACCGTTGCTCGTAATTTTCTTATTTTATTCCTGATATGGGGCGATGCGTCAGTTAATTTTTCATCCTCAAAATCCAAACGAAATCCCAACAGAATCTGATTGGTTTGATTTAAGTTAATATATGAATCACTGTCATCCATGTCATTTTGCACACTTTCATAATATTCATCTGTCTTTTTGCGATATGCATAAGTTTGTTTTTTCTCCTTATCATAAAAAAAATTGCGTCTTTCTACTATTTCACCTGTCTGAAGGAAAAAAGAGAAATAAAGACCTGTTTTTGTTTCAATGATAGACCAGTATTCCGGCGCCTCATCGTATCTTCGCTGTGTTAAACTGCCCGAATGGATAGAACGTTTGCTTTGAAAAACGTATTTGGGCGTTTTCTTATCTTTTTCGATGATGTAAAGGGTATCGCCTTTATCCTTGACGTGCAACTGATTTTCGAATGTGTATTTGGTGGCTTCGTCCGCCCAAGCAGAACGGTCATCTAATGGGTAATTGAAAGAATATTTATATTTTGACAAAATACTGCCTTCCGCGTTTCGGACAACAAATCTGGTTTCTTGGTCTCCCGACCAGTTGGCAACATGGGTCAAAATAATGCCCGATTCCACTAATGCCACTAAATCAGTA
>JAITTD010000283.1 GCA_031287245.1 Bacteroidales bacterium | reverse complement strand
AAAATCGGGGCGAATATACAAATATTATTTTGAATTACCAATTTTTTTTCAATTTTCATCAAAAAAAAAATATTTTTTCTTTTTTTTGCAAACGATCATTGTTTTACAAAAAAAACATTTACTTTTGCACTTTATTTTTATCAACATAATGTCTAATTTTATTAATATTTTTTAAACAAACATTCATTAATGGCAACACAAAAAGTAGATGAACTTGACAACGAGTTCGATTTGGAAAGCAAGGAACTACTTGCAGAAGAGGTAAATGTACCCGTAGCAGAAGAAGAATCTTTTGAAGACGATGGGGCAGAAGAAGTAGTAAAGGAAATCAAAAAAATTAAAAAAGAAGAGGTATCGTTGGAAAATTTCAACTGGGATACCTATTCGAATGTGCCGAATGCTTATTCGGCTGATGACCGTTCTCAATTAGAGGCGATGTATGACAAAACCTTATCGTCAATCGTTGAAAATGAGATTATTGACGGAACGGTTATCGCAATGAACAAACGTGAAGTAGTCGTCAACATTGGATTCAAATCCGAAGGGGTGGTGAGTATGAACGAATTTCGCTACAATCCCGACCTAAAAGTGGGGGACAAAGTGGAAGTGTATGTAGAAAGTTCGGAAGACAAAAGAGGTCAGTTGATTCTCTCGCACCGCACTGCACGTTCAATGCGTTCGTGGGACAGAGTCAATCAGGCGCTGGAAAACGACGAAATCATTACAGGTTTCATCAAATGCCGCACGAAAGGCGGTATGATTGTGGATGTATTCGGAATCGAAGCATTCTTGCCGGGTTCGCAAATTGACGTGAAACCCATTCGCGATTATGACGTCTTTGTAGGAAAGACAACCGAATTTAAAATTGTTAAAATCAACCACGATTTCAAAAATGTGGTTGTATCGCATAAAGCGTTGATTGAAGCCGAACTGGAACAACAGAAATCGGAAATCATTTCCAAACTTGAAAAAGGTCAGGTATTGGAAGGAACCGTCAAAAATATCACCACTTACGGCGTATTCATTGACTTGGGCGGCGTGGACGGTTTGATTCACATCACAGACCTTTCGTGGGGACGTGTTACACATCCGGAAGAAGTGGTACAACTTGACCAGCAACTGAACGTGGTAATTCTTGATTTTGACGAAGACAAGAAACGTATCGCCTTAGGTTTGAAGCAATTGACGCCACATCCGTGGGATGCCATGGATGCAGAGTTGAAAGTAGGAGACAAAGTGACAGGTAAAGTGGTGGTAATCGCCGATTATGGCGCTTTTGTCGAAATTTATCCGGGTGTAGAAGGATTAATTCACGTTTCTGAAATGTCGTGGTCGCAGCATCTGCGTAGCGCTCAGGAATTTTTGAAAGTAGGCGATTCTGTTGAGGCTCAAATTCTTACTTTGGACAGGGAAGAGCGCAAAATGTCACTTGGCATCAAACAGTTGAAAGCCGATCCATGGGAAGGCATCGACGAAAAATATGCCACAGGCACCAGCCACAAGGCTAAGGTTCGTAATTTCACCAATTTCGGCGTGTTTGTTGAAATTGAAGAAGGAGTGGACGGATTAATCCATATTTCCGACCTGTCGTGGACGAAGAAAATGAAACACCCTTCGGAATTTGCTCAGATCGGTGACGAAATTGATGTGATGGTGCTCGAAATAGACAAGGAAAATCGTCGTTTGAGCCTCGGTCACAAGCAATTGGAAGAAAATCCATGGGATGTGTTTGAAAACATCTTCACTGCTGATTCCGTACACGAAGGCACAGTAGTTGAACTCTTCGACAGAGGCGCTGTCATTGCACTTCCTTATGGTGTGGAAGGATTCGTTACTCAGAAACACTTGGTAAAAGAAGACGGAAGCACAGCCAAATTGGACGAAAAACTTGATTTCAAGGTGATTGAATTCAACAAAATCTCCAAACGTATCATTTTGTCGCATAGCCGTATTTCTGAAGACCAGCATCCGAAGAAGGAAACCACTTCTACGCCTTCCGCTTCAAAACGTTCGACAGGTGGTGACGAAACAAAGTTGGCAACCAAGAAATTGCAAGATTCGCTCGAAAAAACGACCTTGGGTGACATCAGCCAACTGGCGGCTTTGAAAGAAGAAATGGAATCCACAGAGAAAGCGAAGAGCAGCAAGAAAAAAGTGGAACCGGCTGAAACAGAGGCTTCTGAAAAACCGAAAAAGGCTTCCGCCAAAAAGGAAAAGGCAGATACAGAGGCGCCTGTGGAAGTTGAAACTCCTGTAAAGGAGAAAAATGCAAAGAAAGCCGCGCCTAAAGAAGAACTGGAGACCCCTAAATCTGAAGAATAACTAAAATTTAATATTATCAGTTATGGATTACAAAGTAGAGCATCAGCCAAATTATACGTTAATAAGGATTTTGCAGGAAAAATTGGATACGCATATTGCGCCAAGTTTGAAATCGGAGTTAGTCGTCATATCAGGTAACGGCGAAAAAAACGTGATACTTGATTTGAACAAATGCCGGTATTGCGATTCGTCAGGATTGAGTGCCATTCTTGTAGCCAACAGGTTGTGCAAAAACGCCGATGGCATGTTTGTCCTCACGGGCTTGAACGACGCTGTTGAACGTTTGATCACCATTTCGCAATTGGATACGGTTTTGAATATCACATCCGGTATGGATGATGCCATAGCGCTGATTGAAAAAGCCTGACAATAGCGCATATATACAAACCGGTAATGGCGGCTTTACAGCATGTCCATTACCGGTTTGTTGCTTTTATTTTATGTATTGAACATTTGGATGGATTTTTCTGTCACCATATTGGGGAGTAACGCCGCCAAGCCCACCATGCGAAGGTTTTCATCCGCTCAGGTTTTGCAGACAGGGGAAAATCTGCACTTGATTGACTGTGCCGAAGGAACACAAATACAAATGGAGCGTTTCCATTTGAAATTCAGTTTAGTGAAAACTATTTTCATCTCCCACCTGCATGGCGACCATGTATTCGGGCTGCCCGGGCTGCTGTCCACGTTTAGCATGCTGGAACGCACTGCCGCGCTTGACCTTTATGCACCACCACCCTTGGAAAACTGGCTGAACGGGCTATTGAAGTATTTCCCGCCGCTTTCATACCCATTGCACATTCACCCGTTGACCCACAACGAACCGACTGTCATTCACGAGAACAAACAGATGACAGTCACCGCTTTTCCGTTGAAACACAGAGTGGCAACATTTGCATACCTGTTCAGGGAAAAAGAAAAGCCGCTGAATATTCGCAAAGACATGATTGATTTTTACCGGATACCTTTGCGGGAAATCGTTGCCATCAAAGCAGGCAGCGATTTTACTGACAACGATGGCAAAACGATACCCAACGAACGCCTTGTTTTCCCGCCCATCAAACCACGTTCTTATGCGTATTGTTCGGATACGGCTTACTTGCCGGCGATAACCAACATTCTTCACAACACTGACCTGCTATATCACGAAGCCACTTTTGCCGACGACAACAGCGAAAGGGCAGTAGCCACTTTTCATTCCACAGCCCGCCAAGCAGCACAGATTGCGCTTGACTCCCAAGTTGAAAAACTGATTATCGGACATTTTTCTTCGCGCTACGACGATATAAGTGTCATTTTGCGGGAAGCACAGGCGGTATTCCCCAACACCGAAGCCGCAGAAGACGGAAAAGTGTTCCGTTTGCCGGAAATAACTAAACGGAGGAACGAATGAACGAATTGTTATTAATCATAGTTGTTATGATTTCAATAATTCTTCTACTGTTTAGTTAATTTTGATAAGCCGGATATTTTTTTATACCTTTGCCGGTGTAGCTAATTTTTTTATGGCAAATGAACCGTTGAAAGGGAAACGGTTGGTAGAGGTTACGAACTTTAATAAGGAAAACTGCTAATTTTAGCTTACGCTGATTTTCAATTCATAAAATTTTCCTGATCAAGGTTCTGCCAATTTGCCACAGGGGTTCGCCTGTTTGAACGTGTGATTGGGATTTATGGTGAAATAAAGAATCATAGACAAAGCGTAATAGGCACGGTTGCCCGATATTGACGAACTTAAAAAACTGTTGTGAAAATGAACGGATTTTAGAAAGTTTTTTGTATTTTTGCATCCTTGAAAAATAAATGAAATATGGCTCT
>JAITTD010000270.1 GCA_031287245.1 Bacteroidales bacterium | reverse complement strand
TTTCCAACACCCTATTTTTGCACAAAAAAAGTATGGCAACAAAAAGAGAGTTGGGGCGGAAAAAGGAACACGCAAAAATGTACTATATGCGCGGCGAACTTCAAAAGAACATCGCCGAAATAGTGGGCGTGTCCGAACAAAGCATTGTCCGGTGGGCTAAAAAAGACCATTGGGAGGAAAAACGCGCTGCCGTCAACATCACACGACCGGAACTGATTAACAAGATCCTGTCCGCTATCAATAAGGAACTGGATGCTATCAACGATGCCGACAGCGACAGACTTTCCGACAGACTTGCCAAATTCGCATCCGCCATTGAAAAGTTGGACAAACACGCCACCGTGGTGGACGCCATTGAAGTTTTTATGGATGTGGAGAAATGGTACAAAGCGAGGCAAAGCATCGACAGCGAAGCCACAAGCGAACTGCTTAAAATCATCAACAAATACCACAATCTCTATGTGGACGATCTATTAAACCGAACCTGAAACCCGAAACCCGAATGAACACAAAAGAAATCAAAGATGCGCTCCAAAAATGGAATGACCATTGCACCCTGATACGAAAATTCACCACCGTGGACGACGCCGAATCAAAAGAAGCGCGTACCGCTCGTATTGCACGCCTGCGTAAAGATTATTCCGCATTCGTAGATTACTATTTCCCCCACTACGCCAAATGCCGATGCGGCGCTTTCCAAATCAAAGCCGCCAACTACATTCGGGACCATCGCAACATGAAGGCGGTTTTCAAGTGGGCACGGGCGCACGCAAAAAGCACACACATGGACATTATGATTCCGATGTGGCTCAAATGTCAGGAAAACTCGAAACCTGAAACTCGAAACATCAATGTAATGGTGCTGGTTTCAAAAAGCGAGGAAAACGCCGACACACTGCTTTCCGACATTCAGGCGGAATTGCAATTCAACCAGCGATATATCTCCGATTTCGGACCACAATACAATGCCGGCTCATGGCAGGACGGCGAATTTGCTACACAGGACGGCGTGGCTTTCTTTTCATGCGGGCGCGGTCAGTCGCCGCGTGGTTTGCGTTACCGCGAATCCCGCCCGGACTACATTGTGGTGGACGATATCGACGACGACGAACTGGTGGAAAACGACAAACGGGTACGCAAAGCAACCGAATGGGTTACCGAAGCGCTTTTCGGTGCCCTCGACGGCGGACGCGGGCGCTTCATGATGGTGGGCAATCTCATTTCTAAAAACAGCGTGCTCGCTAAAATAGCCACAAAGGAAGGTGTGTACCTCTCAGAGGTCAATGTCTATGACAAAGCCGGAAATGTTACATGGGACGGAAAGTGGAGTAAAAAAGAAATTCAGGATTTGGAACAGTTCATGGGATATCGGTCCTTTCAAAAGGAGTTCATGAACAATCCTGTTACCGAAGGAGCTGTCTTTCGCAATGATTGGATACATTGGAAAAAACTACCCCATCTTCGTAAGTACGAAAGCATCGTTGCATATTGCGACCCATCTTTCAAAGGTTCTACCCGCGCAGACTACAAAGCCATCAAAGTATGGGGAAAGATCGCATCCGAACTCCACAATATACGAAACTTTGTACGCCAGTGCTCCACTACAGAAATGGTCCGCTGGTTTTATGACCTGCACGAATCACTGCCCGAAGGTGTCATTTGCGACTACTATATTGAGGCAAACTTTCTGCAGGACATTCTACTGGACGAATTTGAAACGGAAGGCAAAATTCGCGGCTACCAGTTGCCCATTCGACCTGACCACCGCAAAAAACCGGATAAATTCCAGCGCATTGAATCCATCAGCCCGCTCTGGGAACGCGGATTTGTGTTCTACGATGAGCGGCTGCAAAACGACCGCGACACACTCACCGGCTTGGAACAACTCCTCGCTTTCGAAAAAGGTACACACACTCACGACGATGCACCCGATGCCGATGAGGGCGCTATTTACATACTGCAAAAACGCGGGCGGATAGAATCATTCACGCCACGCATCGGACAACGAACATCCTCAAAAAACATCTGGTAAAACGAAACCCGAAACTTTAAACTTTTAAATATGAAAGAATCGTTAATAGAAAAAATAGTAAAATGGCATGTACGCCGAAAATTCAACCGTGCCGTCAAAAAAGCCAACTCCATGCACGCACGCACAGGATACAAATTCATGATGCTTTTCAAATTCAACGTCAGACATTTTTCGATTTTTAAAGCAATAGGCGTGTTTTTATACACAAATGTCGTATGCTTGTTCCCTGGAATAAGAAAAATAACAAGTAAGAAATGATATATCAAGAAATTGCACTAATTTTGTCGCTAAAATAGAATACCCATCAGAATGATTTCCATTCAGAAAATTCAGGCATGGCTAAAAGAAGGAGAATCCGACCACATAGAATTTAAACTCTCTTTTGGTCAGGATGTTATTGAAACTTTGGGGGCTTTTGCCAATGTCAAAGGCGGAATGGTATTGCTTGGCATTTCTGATGCAGGAGAAATAAAAGGCGTTTCCCTTGCCAAAGAAAGTATCAACCAATGGGTGAACGAAATAAAATCTAAAACGGCACCACAATTGATACCTGATGCAGAAGTTGTTGATATACAAGACAAAACAATAGTCTGTTTTGCTATCGCCGAATATCCGGTGAAACCGGTGGCTTACAGAGGCAGATACTACAGACGTGTTACCAATACCAATCATCTGATGTCCACACAGGAAGTGGTGAACGCTCATTTACAAAGCGTTAATTCAAGTTGGGATTTTTATATTCGTCCTAATAAAAATATCACACAGATTTCATTGGACAAAGTAAACCGGCAAATTGAGATCATCAATCAAAGAAGACAAGTTTCATCAGATGATCCGTTGACATTTCTAAGAAAATTCAGCCTGATAGATGGAGAAAATATCACCAATGCCTGTTGGCTGATGTTTCTGCCCGATCAGGAACTCGTTTATGAACAGAATCTACAGGGCAACATTGCCGAAGGAGGTGTATTTGAAGGTGAATTTGCAAAATACATGAACCAATATTTTCATGACAGAAAATTTTATCTGTTTGATACTTTTGAAGGATTTGACGATAGAGATGTTGCTGTGGAAGCAAACAACCAATTTTCAGTATCTATGAAAGGCCATTTAACATCCACTATAGATAAGGTGAAAGCGAAAATGCCACTCATCGAGAATTGTGTTTTCAGACCCGGATATTTTCCTGAATCAGCATACGACATCAACGATGAATTTGTATTTGTTAATCTGGATTTTGACTTATACAATCCAACCTTGGCAGGTTTAGAATTTTTCTATCCGAAAATGGTTAAAAACGGTATTTTGTTGATACATGATTATTTTTCGGATAATTACAAAGGTGTAAAACAAGCAGTTGATGAATTTAGTAAAAAAGAGTGTATTCCTATCTGTCCCATAGGAGATGGGATAAGTATTGCGATAATAAAATATTAATTAAGAACAATATTTGGTAAGAAATGACAGCCAGTTCCGAAAATAACCGACGAATAGCCAAAAACACGCTTTTTCTTACCTTTCGCATGGCATTGATTCTCTTGGTGTCATTATATACGGTACGCGTAGTATTGGGCGCTTTGGGAAAAATCGATTACGGTATTTACAATGTAGTTGGGGGCATTGTGACCATGTTTTCTTTTCTGACTATTACCATGGGATCGGCTGCGCAACGTTTTTTTGCAGTCGAACTCGGCAGGAATGATATGCTGCAATTAAAAAAGACGTTCAGCATGACGGTCATCATTTATGTCATCATCGCGGCAGTGGTGCTGTTTCTTGCCGAAACCCTCGGACTGTGGTTCCTCAATACGCAAATGACTATCCCCTCTGAACGAATGGATGCCGCCCGATGGGTATATCAATTTTCTATTTTTTCGTTTATAGCCACCATCCTTACCATACCATACAATGCCTCTATCATAGCGCACGAAAACATGAAGGTATATGCTTACGTGAGATTGTGGAAGCCGTTTTGAAACTTGTGATTGTCTATTTGCTGCTACTGTCGCCATTCGATAACTTAAAACTATACGCGGTGTTGATGCTGGGCATCACACTGACCGTAACGTTGATTTACCGGATTTGGTGCAAGCGCAAATATAGCGAGTGTGCCTTCACGTTCTACTGGGACAAGACACTGCTGCATTCGCTTTTTTCATACTCAGGGTGGAATATGATAGGTGCTGTTGCTGTTGTGACAAAAAATCATGGTGTCAACATCTTGTTGAACATCTTTTTCGGACCTATTGTGAATACAGCAAGAGCGGTCGCTTTTCAGATATATGGCGCCATCACACAATTTGTCAACAATTTATACATATCGTCCCGCCCCCAAATCACCAAATACTACGCCCAAAACGAAACCACATCCATGTGGAATTTGGTATTCAGAAGCACGAAGTTAGCCTATTTCCTTTTTATGACGCTGTCCATCCCTTTCTTTACGGAGGTGGAATATATTTTGATCTTGTGGTTGGGGTACATCCCGGAATATACTCCATTGATTATGAGGCTTATTTTAATTGAATTCATGCTTGACTCCATGACCAAGCAATTGGTCGTAGTGCTGCAAGCAGCAAACAAAAT
>JAITTD010000264.1 GCA_031287245.1 Bacteroidales bacterium | reverse complement strand
AGCGGCCAATCTTTATGTTTATATATAAAATACATTCTCCTTAAAATTTGCTGCAAAAATACAATTTATTTTCCGCATGTCAAATTTATTTTCATTATATTTTGCAAAGATAAATTTTTGGCTGACTGATTAATCATTAATCATTAAAACTTAAATTCATAGCCAATAAATGGGAAAATCATTAAAATTTAAAATCGTAACTAATCATGGGCAGTATCCCGTACAGGTACATTTTAGTGGATTCTAAGACCGTGCCTGATGAAGAAGAATTTTGTTTCATGTAGATGCTGAACACATTTTTGCGGTTATACACATTCATCACCGAAAGTGTCCAGTTTCCGCGGTATTTTCTGTTTTCGTTCCTTGGTGTCCAGCGGATGGACAGGTTTAACTCGTGAAAATCATCAACACGATAGTTGTTGCGCCCTGAATATAGCGCAAAAGGCGTATCCAAATAGAGAAAACTGCCCACAGGGACGGTAACAGGGCGTCCGGTGGCATATTTAAAATCGGCAGAAACCGTCCAGTGCGTGTTAAGCCGGTATGCAAAGTAACTGCTGAGGTTGTGTCGGCTGTCGTAAGGTGCAGGATAAGCATTACCATTATTGACACCCTGTATTTTCTGGGTTGTTTCAGACAAAGTATAACTGATGCGCCCTGTAAGGCGTCCTTCGGTCTTTTCTATCATTAATTCAATGCCTTTGGACGCCCCTTTGCCGGTAAACACTTCGGCTTCGAGATAGGGATTGATAAAAATATCGGCATTGTCGCGGAAGTCCACCTGTCCGGTCATTCGCTTGTAATAGGGCGCTAGCTCAACCGTATATCCTTTTCCCCACATATAACGGTAGTGAAGACTGAATTGGTGTGCCAACTGCGGTGATACTTGCTCGCTTGCCGGAAACCAGATATCGGTAGGCATTCCGAGTGCAGAATTGCTCGCTTTGTGCATATATTGCACCATATTAACATAGGAAGCAGTCAGTGTTGAGCCTTGTCCGAAGAGCCAGCGCAGGCTCAGGCGCGGATTCAGATGAGCAAAGGTTTTGATGATTCTCCCCTTGTCGTACACCGTTGAATCTATCGGCAGGCGGTTGTAAGGATGAAAGGTGTAAACCGTGCCGGGTCCAATATTGCTGAAAGTGGATAAACGCGCCCCTGCATTCACAAACCATCCGGGGCTAAATTCCCAGTCTGTTTCGGCATACCAGCCGGATTCAAATGAGCGTTTCCTTTCTAATGAGAAACTTTTGGCAGGAGATGTTGAACGGCGCGGGCTGATATCACCCGGCACGAAGCCGTACCTTGTGAGAGAAAAGCCGTAACGCAGTTTCCACCGGTTGGTCAGCGTGTGGTCGGCGTCGCTTTTCAGTTCTATCTGCCCAAGGGAAGCATCCCAGCGGTAGTCGTTGCCGTCGTTCACTAAATAGTAACTGTAGCCGAAACGACTCACTATGAAAGAGGTGTTGATGAAAAGGGAGGGATTTACGATGTGATTCCACCGCAGAGTGCCATTGCTGTTGCCCCATTCCAGCAGGTATTCGCCCGAAAAATCGGGTACGAAAAACTGATCGAATCCGTTGTAACCGGACACATAAATATGATTTTTGCTGTTAATGGCGTAGTTTCCCTTCACATTCACATCGTAAAACCATATTTTATTGCTTTCACCAATGACAGGAAAATCATTTCCAAATGGCGTCTTTTCAGCCACTTTTGACATCAGTTTTACGGTACTCCCTGCATAACAATACCGTCCCGCCACCATAAACGAGCCTTTTCCTTTCCACAAAGGGGCTTCGACAGCCAGTCTCGATGAAATCAGTCCGATACCGCCCGCCACGCTCAGACGTTCACGGTTCCCTTCCTTCATACGAATGTCCACCACCGACGAAAGTTTGCTGCCGTAGCGGGCAGGCACGCCCTTATACAAATCAACAGTGCTGATGGCGTCAGGATTGAAGGAAGACATGAATCCCAAAATATGCGAGGGGTTATAAACGGGCGCTTCGTCAAGTATGACCAAGTTTTGGCTATATGAACCACCCCGCACCGACACATTGACCGTGCCATGGTGGGATGTCAATACTCCGGGCAGCGATTGCAGGCTGCGCAATACATCCGGCTCGCCAAGAAAGGCAGGAATGGAACGAATTTCCCGGATTGACAGACGGGAAACATCCACTCCGGCGGCGGCAATACGCCGGTTTGCCCGAATGGTTACTTCTTCCATCTCTTGCGCCACAGATTTCAAGCGAATATCCAGCATGGTATCGGCAGTGAGATGCACATTGTGCGTCTGACTCTCATAGCCAACAAAAGAATAGCGTATCCTGTGACTGCCTGCGGGCAATTGCAGGGTATAATATCCGTAAGCATTGGAAAAGACTCCTTCTGTGGCATTTTCGTCCACCACAGTGGCGCCGGAAAGCGTTTCGCCGGTGGCGTCATCGCGAACGGCGCCATACAGCCGTTTTTTTTGTGCAAGAACAGATCCCACACACAACAACAACAGCAAAAGACCGATAAAAAATTTATTTTGAGAAAATCGAGACAAAATTTT
>JAITTD010000220.1 GCA_031287245.1 Bacteroidales bacterium | reverse complement strand
ACGATGATTACAACCAACGGCGTTCATTCACAACCAATATTTGGGCTTTGTAGTAAAAGATGATATTGAATATTGAATTTGGCTGCTTAAATGTGATTCCGCTTTGGGCGTTTGGGTTGAATTATTAAAAAACGGTGGATTTGATGGTTCATCAACATTCAACTATTCTTTTACTTTTGCAATATCGCCGACCGAAACATTGATCAGCAAATTACATCCAAGTGTTTCTATGGCGATTGCCACCCGCTGACCGCCTTTAAATTCGGTCAAAATGCCAAGTGTCCCTTTCAAAGGACCTTTTTTTATCTGCACTTGTTGACCTTCTGTTATTGAGTGGTCAACCACCACAACATCTTTATAAGTGCCTGCTTCTATGCTGCGGATGATTTCCATCTCCTTTTCGCGCACCACCGCCGGATGTCCGTTAAAATAGATACAACCGATAATCGTTTCATCTTTCTTTGCTTCATAAATGCGGTTTTCGAGGCTATTAATGAATAAGTACGATTTAAAAAGCGGCTCCAGTACCTTCTTTTTCCTGTCCGACCATTGTTTGACAACGGTTACACAGGGAAGGTAAGTGGAAAAACCTTTGCCGGTAAGAATATCGTTCGCTTTCTTTTCGGCACGGGGCTTGGTGTAAAGTACTCGCCACTGTGGTGTTTCCTTGTTCATTCCGAATTATCGCTGTACGAGTTGCAGTAAATTTCCTTCCGGATCAAAAAAGTTGCGGATTCGTCCGCCGCCTGCAGCGCCAAACTCAGCGCCCTCCCAAGTGACATGAAACCGGTCGAGAGCGGCTACGGCTACATCCAGGTCGGCAACGCGAAGCGCCAGATGCGACCAGCCCGGAGTGGCGGTATTCCGATGGGGACGCGGACTGCCATCCTGCGGCATCACCTCAATATAGGTGCCATCGGGGGCTTGGATAATGCAGAGCGGTTTGTCCGAACTGAAAAACACTGTGTAGCCAAGCACATCACAGTACCACTTGGCTAAGGCATCAACATCTGAGGCTGCAATTGCCGGATGGTCTATGCCTGAAATAATTGAACTCATATCATGTCATTAAAAAAATCGGACAAAGTTAATGAGTTTTTCAATTTTATTTCAATTTTATTTCATTTTTACTCGGTTTTAATACCGTTATCGCATCCGACCCCATGTTGAAAAGCAAATCAAGGATGCTAAGATGGGGCTGGAATCCAAATTTAACGGCAAATACCTGCGTATAAGGCGTCGGAACAAAATTTTCGCTGTCAATCTGTCGGCTTTTTTTCGGATGGATGCCTGTTCGTAAATCAAGGGTATCAACCGGATTCCGCTCATACGCTTCGCTTTCGCTGATGGCAAATGGCAATCGCGCAATGCGGCAAACCGTTTGCATGATTTGCATATTGAAATCGTAGAGATACGGATAACGACGGGTGAAAAACGGCATCAGGTCGTCAATGTAGTATTCGTAAAAGGGAGATTTGCGGTAAGCGGACTCTATGGCTTTAAAATGCAGTTTTTGCCAGGGGGTGTCGTAGGCGATGGGCTGTTCGGTGATCAAGGTTTTCGGCTGTGCTGTTCGCACAACGGGAATCACCAAATCGAGCAATCCATTGGCTGTCTGTATGGTGCACCGGTTGCGATAGGATTGCTTGCAAAAATGCTCGTGTCGTTCCATCACCACCGGATATGTTGAAAAAAAAATTGAAACATACTGTACCGGTGGAAAATAGGCTGTTGACAACAATATTTTCTTCATCTGCCTGACAAAAAAACCGGTTTCTAACTTGCGTCAGAAACCGGTCAACAAAATGAAAACTATTTTTTTGCAGCATCTGCCGATTTCTTGTATTCGGCATTGAGACCTGCTATTACATCATCCGTGATATCCAAAGAAGGCTGCGAATACAGCACATTTCCACCAAACGTGTTCCCCAGAACATAATGGTAGCCCTTGTCTTTGTTGTATTCTGCCAAAAAGTCCATGATGGCTTGCAGGCATTTCCTGTTCATCACCTGTTCTTCTTCCGACAACTGCATGGCATAAGTGTCACGTACTTGAGCGAGATTTTGCTGGTCCACTTGCAGTTGCTGTTCCATTTCAGCCAATTTGTCACGGGTTTCCAAACCTTTTTTGGCTTTGTTCTGGAAATCGTTCACATCCTTCTGAAATTTTTTCACTTTATTGTTCAGTTCGGCATCCAAATTTTGTGATTTCGTCTTCAACTCCTCTGCCAAATCTTTGAATAACTGGTAGTTTTGCATCAGAGAGTCAACTCTTACATACACGATTTCTCCGGATGCCAACGCAGATTCAACCACTTGACCATCGCTTTCCACTTTTGTATTTGCCGATTTTTGTGTGAAAAACAGAACAAAAAGAACGGCTACCGCCACAAACAAGATACACTCTAAAATAAGATTGAGTTTTTTCATTGATAAACAGATTTTTTAAAATTTTGGTGCAAAGGTAATACTTTTTTATAGAATATTCTGAATATTCGTTTTATTTCGTTAAAATGATATCTGCTACCACCGGAAAATGATCTGACGGATAGCGGTGATCTTGGGTAGCATCGGTCAATACGCCGTATTTTTTGACAATCATTTGTGGACTGACAAAAATATAATCAATACGTTGGTTGAAAGATGCGTCAAATTTGAAATTGTTAAACGTTCCCAGCGGTCCGTAAGGGGGCATTTTTGTCACCTTGTAAGCGTCATCTAAAATGGTTTGCATGGTGGCAATCTGCGAGGTTTCCGGCGTTGAATTGAAATCGCCGGTGCAGATAGCCGGCACGTCTTTTGCTATTTCTTTGATTTTCTGCACCATCAGTTTGCCCGATTCTTCCCGTGCAACCACCCCTTGATGGTCGAAATGAAGATTGAAAAAGTAAAACTCTTTTTTCGTAAAACGGTCTTTCAACTTAGCCCACGAACAAATGCGATTGCAGCAAGTGGCATCCCACCCTAAACCGGGCTTATCCGGATCTTCGCGAAGCCAGAAATTACCGGATTCCAAGACTTTGAACCGGTCGGTCTTGTAGAGAATGGCGGAATGTTCGCCGGATTCTTTTCCGTCATTCCTGCCATTGCCGGTATAGGCATAGCCGGAATCTTTGCATAGATAGTCCAATTGGGGTTTCAAGCCTTCCTGCGTTCCGAAAATATCGAAATCGTGGAATAACACCAAGTATTTCAGGTTGTCCTTGCGGTGGTCCCAACTGTTGACGCCATCATTGGCTGACAGATAACGCAGATTGTAAGAGGCTACTCTCATATCGCTCTTCTTTTGTGCCTGAATTTGAAAGGCGATCAGACACAATGCTGTTACAAAAAATGTTTTCATCACGGTGAATTTTTATATTTTTCCTACCATTTTTGCTGGATCTACCCACTGGTCGAACTCTTCGGCAGTAAGATAACCGAGTTCCACAGCCTTTTGCTTCAGTGTAGTCCCTTCTTTCAGCGCTTTTTGGGCTATTTCGGCAGCCTTGTAGTATCCTATTTTCGGGTTCAGCGCGGTCACTAACATCAACGAATTTTCCAAATGCTTTTTGATATTGGCTTCGATGGGTTCCAGCCCCACTGCGCAATGATCATTGAAACTGACACAACCTTCGCCGATAAGGCGGGCGCTGTGCAGGAAATTGTAGATGATAACGGGCTTGAACACATTCAGTTCGAAATGTCCGGTAGCGCCTCCTATATTGATGGCAACGTCGTTGCCCAGCACCTGTGCGGCAATCATGGTGAGCGCTTCGCATTGGGTGGGGTTCACCTTGCCGGGCATGATGGACGACCCGGGTTCGTTGTCGGGAATGTGCAACTCTCCTATGCCTGAACGCGGTCCCGAACTGAGCATACGCACGTCGTTAGCTATTTTCATCAGGCTGACAGCAACGGTTTTCAGAGCGCCGTGGGCTTCCACAACGGCATCGTGGGCAGCCAGCGACTCAAATTTGTTGGCGGCAGTCACAAAGGGCAATCCCGTCAACTCGGCTATTTTCTTCGCCACGTTGACAGCGTAGTTTTCGGGGGTGTTGATGCCTGTGCCGACTGCAGTACCGCCCAACGCCAATTCCGACAAGTGCGGAAGGGCGTTTTTGATGGCACGCAGCCCATGCTCCAACTGCGAAACATATCCGCTCAATTCTTGACCGACAGTGAGTGGCGTAGCGTCCATAAAATGGGTGCGTCCGATTTTCACTACCTTCATGTATTGCTTGCTTTTGGCTTCCAGGGTGGCTTTGAGTTTCTCAATGCCGGGTATGGTGGTATCCACCAACATCTTGTATGCTGCAATGTGCATAGCCGTTGGGAAAGTATCGTTGGACGACTGCGATTTGTTCACATCGTCGTTGGGCGCTAAGAATTTTTCGTGGTCGGTAAGTTTTCCGCCATGCAGCACGTGACCGCGGTAAGCCACCACCTCGTTGACATTCATGTTGCTTTGTGTGCCGCTGCCTGTCTGCCAAACGACCAAAGGAAAATACTCATCCAACTTTCCGGCAAGGATTTCATCACACACCTGCCCTATCAGGTCGCTTTTTTCCTTGGGAAGCACTCCTGCTTCGAGATTGGTGAGCGCCGCCGCTTTCTTCAAATAGCCGAAAGCACGGATAATTTCCTTGGGCATTCGGTTGATATCCCTTGCTATTTTGAAGTTCTCAACGCTGCGTTGTGTTTGTGCGCCGTAATAAGCGTCAATGGGCACTTGCACATCGCCCATCGTGTCGTGTTCTATACGATATTCCATTTTTATATGAGATTAAAATGATTTTTAAACAGCGGCAAAAATAATAAAAATTTTAATGCTTTTCAATTTTTTTCGTATCAATGCAGGGAACCCATTAAAATCAGGGGCAAACGCATTAAATCACAATGTATCACCATCGTATCACAATTGAATCACAATTGAATCACAATGTATCACCAACAAATCCCAATTGAATCACAATGATTTAATAGTTCCGTTTCCTGCGAAAAGTCCAATTGCGGGTATGTTTTCTGCATTTCTGCAATTTTCGCAAAACAGGCGTTTTTGAAGGCGCGTGTGGCTTCGTTATGGTGAATAGGGCGGTGTTCTGATGCTTTCACAATGTCATCTACCTTGTTCATGACGCGCACCGCATCATCTGAAAGGTATGTAGTGCAAAAACGTTGCCAAATGTACTTTATCGCTATTGCGTTGGGATGCGCCATGTCCTCGTCGTAGAAACGGTAGTCGCGCAAATCGTCCTGCATGATTTCGTAAGCAGGGAAATAGCCGGTATTCAGGTTTTTGTTGAGCCGCTCAACTGCCAACAGAAGCGTTGCCTTGCTGAGTTGGTTTTCATGAGCGCCGTCGCGCAAATGCCTGACCGGACTTACCGAAAAAACAACTCGCGCGGCAGGATTTACTTCCCAAAGCCGCGTAAGCGTGGCTGTCCATCGTTCGCAAATCTCATCAGCCTCTGTGCGGATACGTTCAAAAGCGCTTGCCGGATAGTGGTGGCAGTTAGCAACGATTTTGCCGTTCTCTTTCAACTGGTATGCCCATGCCGTACCGAAAGTAACAAACAGCCATTGGGCTTTTGCCAATTGTTGCCAGCCTTGCTGAAATTCATCGTTAATCAACGCTAAACAGTTGGCTTGTTCGGGGTGCGAAAATCTGCCATGATGGTCGAAACTAAACCAAAGATCGCTGTCGTGGCGAAGTTCGTCTGCGCAGTATTCCTTGGCAGACAGCAGTCTTTCCAATTGTTGAGCGAGCGGGATAGGGTGAAACACAATGCCAAAGGGATTAAGCACAGCGTTGAATTTGAGTCGCTGCATCATCCGCCCTGTATTTTCCGCAAAGCATGAGCCTGCCATCAGCATGGGCGTAGAATAGTCCACTTTTACGGGCGATATACTCTCTTTGACAATGGTTCTGAATATTTCCATTTTACATGATTATGATAGCACAAAGTTACATGAAATTTTTCAGATTTCACATTTAGCCGTTTTTACAAAAAAAAAACGGACAGAAGCGTTTCTGTCCGTTTAATAAAATCCATCATGATGACATTAAGCCGGAATCGTATTTTTGATTTTATTCCAACCCACAAGAACGAGGATAAAGGCAACAAGGCTCAGTACCGCGCTGATGAAATCGCCGATGATCGGGATGTAATCAAGCACTTCGCCTACCACCATCAGGATGGCGGCGACAAACAACGTTGATGCACCACTGCGAGCCTGAGTGGGGAAGGTCGCCGAGCTTTTCAGTGCGGAATATCCCAACAACAACAAGACGAAGGCGATAATGTTCAACACTCCGGCTGCCCATCCCAACAAAGGAATGAAATCAACACCGATAGCGATGATGCCCAGAATGAAACCGATGCGCAATCTGCCCACAGCCGCGCTGTCGCTGCCATCCAGCACTTCCTTGAATCCGCCCAATCCCATCAGTATCAGCACATAACCGATGATGATACCTGCCATCAGCGCATACGAGATAAAACTCAGTATGCCCGATCCGCCAACTCCACCGCCTCCACCAAAACTGCTCAACATATCTGCCGCACCAATCCATGATTCGATGGGATCAACGATACTGTACACAATGCCTGCCAGCGAAGCCAACAGGATTCCTCTAAAAATTTTGCCGGTCTGTAGTGACCAACTTTCCAAATTATACGCCATAAAATTTAAAATTTAATTATAATTGCCCTACTCTGTTCAGGATTTTCGGTTCCTCCTTTTATGTTATTTTTGTATATTTCGCATTGCTCACAGAGCGTTAATTCAAGCGGTTTTCGGGGGGGGTAAAAGACAAAAATTTCGAGATAATGCAACAGAGGGGCTTAAAACGCCATTTTTGGGCATTTTAAAAGCGGGTGGTGTTGTCGCCAAAATTGCTATGAAAAAAAATGTCTGCATTGATAGATTTTTCATTCAAGAAATATTCGAGCACAAAAGTACGCGAAAAAAATGAATAATCCAAAAAATATTAATCACAATAAATCATGTATCCACTTGACAATATATTGAAGCGCCCGCCCGTTGCCGATTTCAAGGTGCAAATCGTGTCCCGTTTCGTCCCACAGTTTATATTCGATTGCACCTTTGGCAAGTTGTTCCCCCGTTTGATAGGATATTAAGCGGTCTTGACTTCCAAACATCAGCAATATCGGCACATTGGGGCGAAAACCGTTTTGTCTGATGCGACGGCTCTCGTTCCACATGTCCGTAAACAGTTGGATGGATATTTTTTTGTGGATGAGCGGGTCGGTTTTCGTACTTTTTCCAGAGCCGTTCAATGTCAGTTGTTTGGCTTTGATGCCTGTTCTTACACAGCACGAAGGGAATATTTTTGCGGCAACGCTTGCCATCTTTATGAGCAGCAGTGGAGGCGGATTCAACAATTCGATCCACGGCGACGAGGCAATGACGCCTGCAATGGAAGGGTCGTTCTCTGTGGTATAACTGAGCGCTGTCAATCCGCCCATGCTATGTCCATACAACACCAATTGGGCGGCGGGATGCTCGTCATGTATTTTCTGTATTACCGCTTTCAGGTCACTTTTCAGATCAATCAGTGTGGC
>JAITTD010000210.1 GCA_031287245.1 Bacteroidales bacterium | reverse complement strand
AAGTCCATTTTCCCTTGATAGAATTCTTGCAACCATGAATTTTTAATAGGTTCAAAGGTTTCTTTATGACCCTTTTCACCAACATACGGCGGATTCCCCACAACCACATCAAACCCATCTTTCACCGCAAACATAATAGCAGGGTCAAAGAAACCCGCTGGCGTTTCTTGTTTGGGGTTCCATGATAATATCTGCTGTGTTTTTTTTGTCAAATACTGTGGACTTTCTTTCGCATCGTGTGTCAATAGTTTCGCCGTGTTCCTGTATTCTTGTATCTTTTTTTCTTTTGCGGCAGGTTCGTGAATAGTCATATATTCTTTAATAATTTGCAACAGTTTGTCTATCACCGTTGTGTCATCAAATAAATCTATTTCTTTTTCCAGCGCAATCAGCGAATTAGCACAAACAAACTTAAAATCGAGATTTGGCAGCGGTTTTATTTTGCGGGGGTCTTCCTCATCAACGATGATGCTCAACCACGCACGGAGGCGGGCAATTTCAACTGCCATCGGCTCAATGTCAACGCCATAAATATTATTTTGTATCACCGTGAGCTTTCTCTCATAACTATTAAAATCAGGGGCCAGCCGCTCATAAACCTTTTCAAGCAACTGCACCATACCCATCGGGAACGCCCCGGAACCGCAGGCGGGGTCTAATATTTTTATCTTATCAAGCAAATCAAGGACATCATCGGAAACCTTTTTAGTATTTTCATTTCCCCACAAGTCTCTTTTCGCATTGGTATGAGCCGTCTCAAAATCCGCATCGCTCTTGTCAAGCAAACTGTCTATACCGGCATTGAAGGTTGACGTGTGATTTATATCGAATAATCCGGTGTAGAGGTATTGCCGGAGGCTTTCCTTGCACATATAAGCGACAATTTCTCGTGGAGTATAGTAAGTTCCTTTTGCTTTTCGTGCCTGTTCGCCCGTTGAAGTAATCTGTGTTGCAAGAAGGCTTTCAAATACACGCCCCAGCATTTCGGGGTCGATTGCTACTTGCTCATAATCTGGGGAACTTTCATCTGTAGTAAAATTAAATTGGTCAAAATGGTCGTAGAGCGATTGAAACCAATCCGGGGGGAATGATATTTTTTCATCTGTCCAATCGTTTTTATGCGCTTCAAACAATCCGCCGTTTAAGTAGGGCGTTTCTTTATCCCTCACCTTCCGGTTTTTTATCGGTGTGTTAAGTGTTTCAAAAAATAGCTTTTTAAGATATTTTTCGTAATAATCACTCCCTTCTAAGTCTTTTGCCGTATCAAAATATGTCGAATCGACAACAACCTCTTTTTTGCGGAGAAACCAAATAAACAATAATCGTCCCAAAAGACGTGAAACGAACAACTTTGCGTCTTCCGGCTCTTTTGCTCCGCCATTTTTCCCGGTGAGATGTTGCAGCAAAAGTTCAAAGTGTAACGCCACACCCGCATAAAATTTATTATTGAGTTCGTGAAGCGCAAAAGCGTCCCAAAGTTTCGTGTGTATCAGGCGTTGTGTGGAATCCGCCTCGCCGATCGGCGCTTCACAAACACCTTCCAACGAATTAAATATTTCACGCTGCGTATTCGTAAGATGTTCGCTCAATTCCATCACACGCAAGTTTCCTTGATTGCTCAATGCGATGAGAATACGCTTTGCATCCCCTGACAAAAAGAAATTGATACCCACCTTATAATTTGCATTTTTAGTAAGCTCGGAATGTTCCCAGTTTTTTGTGAGATGCACACCGGCAGAAACACGAGATTTTGCACTGCTTTTGTTTAGTGCATAAAAACGGCTTTCAAACGGAGCATCTTTTTGGCTAAACTGCTCTAAAATTATTCTTTCACCGCCTAAATAGGGGTGCTGCACAAACCATGTTTCCGCTTTTTGATTCGGTAATTTGCTTGAAGGAAAAACATTGTCCAGCGCATCTTCGCCCTCGGCAAACTGACTTTGCCATTCAATATTTGTAGGGATAAAGACTTTTAATACATTGTTGGCTACAAGTACGCCTTTATCTATTGCTTTTCGTTTATCAGTTTCATTCCAGAGTTCCCGCACTGATTTATCAAGTTCGGTAAAAGATTTATTTTGAAGCATAAAAAAGCACTCCCTCAACACTTTCGATTGTTCGGTCTTCGATCGTTATTTGCCGGATTTCATTTAAGAGTTTTGTAAATTCATTGATAGTTGATGCAAAAAGAGAGCCGCGTTCTTTTACTTCACGATTTACTTGATTCAGGATTTTCTTTAATACTCGCTCGTGCTTGGCGTTTTTAATACCTGTTGCGAGCGTTCCCATTAGGTCATCGCTGGGAGAAAAGTTCTTTTGCAAAATTTTAAGGGCGTTTTCCTGACTCGGCTTAAATTCATACCTCGTTGCCTGACCGCTTGCTTTGGTTTTTGCCAATCGAATAGCACGATTATTTACCCGTTGCCTATCAACATCAATTTTATCAAGGAGACGCTCATTGTCTTTGGGGTCTGCTTTGATTTTTGATAATGCGATAATTTCCTCTATGAATTGTGCGGGATATTCGCCGTTGGTATTTACCTTGATAAAATAGGTGTCCATTATATCGTGTCCGGTGATGGAAGTAATGCCCTTTGCCTTTGTGAGCGCATATATTTCATCATTTGCTTTATCGAACAGTTTATCGGTGCGAGGTAAATAATTCCACTTCCCAAGCGGCATACTACGAACACGCTCCATTTCATTTTGATTGTTTTCATTTTCAGATAAAAATAACCGTAGATCAGCAACAAAATCATTAGTCCAACTTAAAATATCGTCATCATCATCAAATTTATCCATCTTTGCTGCGGCATCCTTGTCTGTTGCGTTGTAAAAACTTTCGATAAACTCGATGGGGTTTTCTTCTTCTCCCAAAACGCTCTGGTCGGTGCCGATAGTATTTCGTATAGTTTCAATTTTTGTTTCCAGTCGCTTAACCAGCCTTAAATACAATTCAAGGTTATCCTGTGGCGTTGCGTTCCCGATGAGGACATTCTTATAGTCCGAGCCGAGGCGGTTTATTCTTCCGTTTCTTTGTATCATCCTCACCGGATTCCAGTGTAAATCGTAGTTGATGAGCATCCCCGCATCTTGCAAATTTTGCCCCTCTGATAATACATCGGTCGCAAATAAAAAATCTATTTCTTTTTCATCAGACTTCAATTCATATTTTTTTGCCTTTGGAGCGAAACGCCGAACAATATGCTCCGCTTTTTGCGTTTGCCCGGTGATAAAAGCAGACCGTTCCTCAAAATTCTGTATCTTAATTATTTTAGGTATTGCCTCTTGTAAATAGTCGATAGTGTCCGCAAAATAACTAAACACCAAAACCTTTTTCCCATACTTATTTTCGGTTAGAGCAGATTCAATATATTTGACAAACTGTTGCAATTTATCATCAAGCAATGGGTCAATTAACTTAGTAAGCGTATTTATGAGTAATGCGATGATTTTTTTATCACGCCCTATATCTGTTTTTAGTTGACCGATATTGAATATTTTGCTGTCCGCTACGATTTTTTCCACCCCTCGTTTCTTTATTGAGTCCGGGCTTTCATTGTTGTCTAATGCTTTTTCAACATCGGCAAGATATTCACCGTAATCAGAAAATGCTTTATCAATGTCATCGCTATATTCATCGCTTTCCAGCGTTAAGGCATCGCCCAAGCTCACAATATAGCCAAGGTTTAGATATTTTTCAAAGAGAGAAAGCCGTTTTTGGTAATATTCTACACTTTTGAGCAATGATGCGGATGAAGATTCAAGTCGTTTTAGCCACGTTATGTGGAGCATATTGTGGATGACAAATTGTATGCGGGTTTTTGCTGCTTCTTCCCCTTTCAGCCCTAACGCCCTGATTTGCTCGACTGATTTACCGTAATAACTATGTTTATAAACCAATGCCCTATACGGTGTCCAGCCAAGCATATTTACCAGTTGAAAAATATTGGGGACTACTCCGGTGATTTTTGGAATAAAAATGTTTGTATCATCGCAATCTTCTAAATCGAACTGACTTTGCAAGTAAAGCTCATCGTCTTTTGCGTTTTTAATAAAATCAAGCGGATGGAGCGACTGCTGCGTCAGACTCGTAAGCACATCAGGATTGAGTGTTCGGCTGTCAATATCTTCCAATACGGATTTGTAATTATTCTCAATTTCAGTATCAACGATGCTGATACTTTTTTGTAGGCTCTGATGGTTGATTTTTTGGACAACACTCGTAGGAAAACTGCGCTTTGTGCCGTCTTTCTGGACAATGCCTCCTTCGGCTTCCACACCCTGCCGGGTTGAGCGCACTAAATAATGGCTTAATCCTTTTGTAAAAGTCGGCTTGTATTTTTTCCAGTCAAAATCTTTCTTACCAGCCCTTTCAGCCTGCCTAATTTCGCCTTGAATGCGTTTTAATGCTTCAAAAAAATCGACAACTTCGAGCTTTCCATCATTACGCATATAGGGGACAGACACAGAATCGAGCGAGCCTTTTAGCCCTAATTGAATCTGATTGGCAAAATCCATCAGGGAATTGTTTATCGGAGTCGCCGTTAAAAGCAGCACTTTTGATTCTATATTGTTTGAAAACCAATCAAGAATAGCATTATGTCGAGTACTGGCGGTGTTCCGCAAATTATGTGCTTCGTCAATTACAAAGAGGTCAACACTTTTGTATTTATCAATTAAAGCGAGATTTTCCATATCTTCAAGATTCTGCTGGGATACGATTTCATACCCATTCCCTTTTATCAGATTAAAATGTTCCGCAAGCTCTTCTACCCATTGATTTTTCAAAGATGCCGGAGTGATAACAATTATCCGCTTCTTGCCACGTTCAAGATAGTGCTTGATTACTGCTCCCGCTGTTATTGTCTTGCCGAGACCGACCGAATCAGAGAGCATCGCCACGCCCATTCTTTCAAGTTTATTTATAAGAATACCTGCATTACGATTTTGAAATGAATATAGAACGTCTTTTATATCGTCCTCTAATTCGGGTTTAGGAATAAGCTCATCGGGGAAAACTTCCATCAATGTTTTGATATACACATCGTAAGCACCAAATGTCAAATCACCCACCGGGGAGTCTTCAAGCGTCTCGGTAAATTTGCCGTTCCAAAGCTCAGCTTCTACCCAAACTTCATCAAACCAGCTTAAATGTCCGTGTGAATCAGCCGGAGTGGTCGGTTTATAGCGAACAATCCTATTTTCATCTTCAAGCGAATTAAGCTCCCGATTTACCGTTAGCCCTTTTTTCGTGAAATTAGCAGAGCCTACAATACCGATTGCCTCTGTATCGGTATAATCACCAAAGATGTATGCTTTTGCGTGAAGAAACTCCTTACGATAAATCTTGACTTCCATTATCCCATCATTTATAAGTCGTTTTATATCTGTTATGGTTTGCCTTAATTCATCTGCTTGTTTAATGTTGTCGGGGATAGCGAGGTCAAAGGCAAAATCAAGTTCAGGAAAATCCTCATCCGGTTTATCGGTCTTTAAATTACGAGCCCGCCTCGGCGAAAGCGGCTCCTGTCCAATAAGGATGCGGATTGACTTGTAAAAGCGTATCTTGTCCAGTATGAGCATAATACCGGGTAAGTCCCAATAGCCCGTGGCTATGCTCAAATGGGTATGCTCAGGAGCCAAAGAGATGAGCAAATCAGAGAGAGTTGCCCGTTTATTGTCAATGAGTTTTGGTAAATTTGGCATCTATGCCTACTTCTCCGGTTTCGACCCTATCAGCGTGAAGGTCAGCCCGCACTGATACCGCTCCCCGCTTTCGGGGTTTGTTGCCTTATCTGAGCCATAGAAGCCGACCGAGCCCGATGAGAAATCCTTGGGTTGGGCGATGGTGGTAGTCCATTCTTTCCCCTCGCTGTCCTTGATGGTGATTTGAAGAAACCTCGGCGCTTTCGGGTCTCGTTTTACTGGTTCCGGCATAGGCGATCCTCCTTTTGGCTTTCTATCCTGATAATACCATAAAATCCAGTTTATTACAACTCTCCATGCCAAAATCCCCTGTTTTTAATATGATTTTTCGAAAGGAGCCAAAAATGAGTGTTAGAGCAACAGAACGGCCGATTAGGGATGTGGTTATTGCGTCAGGGCTTTCAAATAGCCCCAAAATGGTGGTTCAGGGGTCGATATTGATGCCAAACTGGTGACCGCCGTCTGGTTTTCAGACAGCCACGAAGGACAGATAGCGGTATTCCCGGCCAGTTCATTGGACAGGTGGGAGGCTCCCGCAGCCCCGGTCAAAAAGTCAGCAGACTTGTTTTGGTCTGCTGACTTTTGATGGGTTTCCCCAACTATTTTTAAGAAATCCGGGGAGGTAGTGCCGGCACTACCTGATGGGGAAAAGTCAGCAGACTTGTTTTGGTCTGCTGACTTTTGGTGGGTTTCACCACTCTTTTTA
>JAITTD010000150.1 GCA_031287245.1 Bacteroidales bacterium | reverse complement strand
CTACGGGAAAAAGAAATACCACGCCACCACGATACAGTAGATAAATTTGATGCCGGTGCTCAGCAAAAACCCAAGAAATGAAAAGACTGCCATACTGAGTGAACGTTCAAAATTGTGGTTGTTCAGCCATTCGCCGATGAAGGCTCCCAGTAACATCCCCAACAACATGCCGATGGGCGTAAAAATAATGCCGGCAAACATGCCGATAAGGGCGCCGCGCGATCCGCTTTTTGAACCGCCTGTTTTGCGCATAAGCCAACCGGGTATGACGTAATCCAGCACAAAAACCACTGCCATTACTGTGCCCGTCACCACAAGGAAGGTGGTACTGTAAGCCTTTTCAGGCGTTGTGAAAAAATGTCGCACCAAAAGGGCGATATATGCCAGCGTGGGACCGGGCAGTATCGGCAAAAAGCATCCTGCAATGGCTACCAGCAACAACAGTAAACTAACAACAAATAAAACGGTTTCCATGACAGAACGATTAAAAAATTTGCTGAATATCCCTTTTTAACTCGTCAATGGCTTTTTGTGCAGGCGATTGTTCCATTTCGGCGGTGGTGGCAAGTATTTTCCGGCTCAATTCAATGGCAGGTACTCCCTCCTCCAATTCGGCGGCGGCGTTGTTGATCAGCGCTATGGTGTAGTTTCGCGCGTTTTTCACGCTGTTCCACGACTCAATGGACACGTATAACTGCTGCGAAAGATTGTGTTCAAACTCGGCACGAATGTTTTGCAACAGTTCCCGATGCAGTTGTTGGCTTGTTTTATCGGGATAATTGGCTCGCAACAGGATGGAATCGGGCGAAATTCGCTCTAAAAAAAGTATGAGGCGTTCATAAGCCTGCAATCGCAATGGAAGTGTTATTTGCTGATTTTCTTTCATCAGTTTCATTTGCTGCAATTTTTCGCTATTGCGTAAAAATCCGTTCACAAGATAGACCACAGCAATCACTACGATCACCGCAGGAATCGTAATTTTCAGTATATCAAAAAATAAATCCATGATCTGTCGTTTTTTAAAATGAATAATAAACGCCTGTAAATATGCCCAACGAATAGGGATGGCTGCCCACAGTATTGTCTTTGGTGTAGGATTGCAAAAAGTATTTGAAAACAGGCTCAATGCCTATCAATAAAGAACTGGTTAACTGGTAATTCACACCAAACCCGATGGTGGTGTTGTAATTAAAATGACGGGCATCTGCTATGGAACCATCTTTTAGTGTTTCCTTTCCGTTATCAATGAAAATATTGTTGCTAATCAAGATATTGGTACTCCCTCCTCCTAACAGGACGAAATCCAATCTTTTGTCAATCAACTTATATCGCATCAACATGGGAATTTCGATATAGTCGAGGCGTTCTATCAAGGTATTTTGGGCGGTTTTTGCCGTAGTCAAATTATTTAACGAACCTTGAACGGCGCTTTCATTGAAATAATTGGCATAGTTTTCGTTCACATCCGCTTTCATGCTGGAAGTGACGGAAGCGGTACCGGACGAGGTACGCAGCGTATTTTTGGAATAGGTATTATTGGAACTCACGGCGGCATACATATTATATCCGGAGGTAACACCGTGAACAGACTGTCCCATTTGTGTATAAAAAACGCCCACTTGCACGCTAAACCGGCTTGCAACGCTATATGCCACATTCACGCCGCCCGAATAAGCGAGTATAGCGTTTTCTGCATCGTCGAAATCCGTCCGTTTCATGTTGGACGGGACACTGGTAATATTGCGGTAGGAATAGGTGGGTGCAAACTGTCCCGAAACCTCCCATTTGTTCGTGGGCACTTTTGTCTTTTCTTTCTCCTCAAAAGGATTCCACTCGCTGTTATACACCGGCAGGGTGGAAGCCATGATAACAGGACGATTTTTCTCCAAAGGCATCGTTGCCGGTTTGGTGGCAAATCGGTTCACCAAAAGGGCTAACCGCTGAGTATTCAACGCTTTCCGCTGCTCGCTGTCAGTTGGAGTATCAAAATAGATCGGGGCTTTGGACTCCGTCTCGGCACTTTTCTGGTTTTGAGAAGTCGGTGTAGGCAAAATGTGTGTTGCTTCGTTGGCTGTGGCGGTTTGCAAAGTTTGATTTTCGCTGACCGCTGTCGGGGTTTGTAATGTAGTGGGGGGAGTATTGTTGGAAAGAAGAGAATTTTCCTCATTCTGTTGAGAAAAATCATTTTCCACAAGCGACATGGTGCCGACAGGGTTGATATAATTGGAATTTAAATACATCATGGTTGCCACGGAACCCATTAATAAGGCGATAGAGGCTGCTGCCAGCCAAAATTTAAAGGCGGATTTTTTTTGCTTATCCAACTCTTGTTGAATGCGTTGCCACCCATTTTCGGGGGGCGTGATTTCCATATCTCCTATTTTTCGCGAAAAAAGTTCATCTATTCGCTCGTTATTTTTCTGCATACTGCTGATATTTTATTGATGCTGCAAGTTCATTTACCTTTTTTTGAAGGATACCCCTTGCCCGTTGCAGGTTTGAGCGCGAAGTCCCTTCCGAAATACTTAAATTATCACTAATTTCTTTATGCGATAGACCTTCCAACACATACATATTGAAAACAATCTTGTACTGCTGCGGCAATTGGTTGATTAATTCCAGCAAATTCGCTTCCGACAACTGATACGCTGCCCATTCATCTGCTACATCTACTGTATCTTCTTCAGCCAACTGATATTCTACCGTCTCAATATTTTCAATCACCGGCAAGCGATTGTCGCTGCGACAACGTTCCAACGCATGGTTGACAAAAATCCGGCGTACCCAACCTTCAAAACTTCCGGCATGATTAAATTGCTTGATTTTTGTGAAAATCGTTACAAATCCGTCATGCAACACGTCCTCAGCCTCCGCCCTGCTCCGGCAATAACGCATACAAACTGCAAACATTTTTGCAGCAAGCAGGTTATAAACAGCCTCTTGAGCCTTTCTGTCCCCCTGTTTACAGCGGTTGATAATATCTGAAAAAAGTTCAGCCAATGACTTGTCTTATTGTTCGTTATATACAATAAAAGGACAACCTGCACATCACAGGCTTATTCTTTTATTAAGAAGATGCAATATTACGAATTTGTTGCGTCAAAATAAAGTTTTTTTTGTTTTTTTAATAATTTGTTGTATATTTGTCAGATGAAAGACTGAAAAATTAAATCTGATTTATCATGTATAGTATTATTGTTCCCTTTGATTTTCAAGAACTTTCAACCGAGGCGTTGAAGCAGGCGTATCATTTAGCCAATTTTGTTGATGGCAATATTTTGTTGCTGGTGGTGCTCGATTCCGAATTGCAGAATATTTCATCCGTTTTCAACAAAAAACTGGAAGAGTCTCTGACCGAAGATGTTACCGAACGCTTACAAACTATCGTGCACAAAGCCTCGAAAGAATCGGGTATCGAAATCGGATTCAGAATAGAAACAGGACGGATATATGAGCGAATACTGGGCGTAGCCAAAGAAGAAAAGCCCAGATTTATTGTGATGGGAAGGACTTCCAAGAAATCGTCGCTTACACACTTTGGCAGCAACACGATGCGTGTAGTAGAAAACTCCAACTGCCCTGTTATCACGCTTCCCGGCGCTCCTGCCATCTCGCCGTTCAAGAGTATCGTGCTGCCCATCGACTTGACCAAGCAAACCCGTGAAGAGGTGTTCAACGCCATCTCATTCGGGCTCTTCTTCGATGCCACCATCCACCTGACCTCGGTGCTGATGGGCGGAATATCCGAAAGGAAAAGCCGAATATTCAAAAAAATGCAGAAAATGCGCTCTACGATTGAGGAAAACGGCGTACGCTGCACCGAAAAAATATTCAAAAAGAGCAACAAGCATATTCATGAAATGATTTTGGAATATGCTGACGAAATACACGCCGACACGTTGATGATGATGACGCAACAAGAGGGATTGCGGACTTCCGAAAATTACATCGGCTCTGTGGCGCACCAAATCATACACGGTTCCACCATCCCCGTTATTTCGTTGACTTCGGCGGCAGCCCACGACAGGCTCAGCGAGAAATCGAGATACTGGTTCCGAAAACTGTTCCCCTCAAAGGACTAAGCCTGCATGGAATACACTTGTTGACGGATGCTGTCCGCCCACTGCAACGCGGGTTTGGATGAGTCAAAATGCGTGTAAGGCACGGGGGGGGCGAAAGTCAATTTCAAATGCCGCCCTTTTTGCTTGAAAAATTCGTCCACCAAAAAAGTCATTTCAATGTTCGATTTGATATGAAGCGTTTTGCGAAGGTTGGCTAATCCGTAGAAAAAACCGGAATTGTGCCCTTCAAAGTAAACGGGAACTACATCACGTTTGTAATGTAATGCCTTCTGTATGAAATTCTTATTCCATTTCAAATCGGTAATCTTCCCCTTTATTTTTCGCGAACAAAGTCCGGCAGGGAAGTTCAGCACTTGGTAATCACCTGAATAGGTTTCGTCTATTTTGCGGGCATATTCGGCTGGTTGTCGCCCGTGTTTGTTCACCGGCACAAAAATGGGGTCAAAATTCTTCAAATTCAGCAAAATATCGTTCACAATGAAGCGAATGTTGGGAAAAGTCTTCCCGATGGCGTCCATCAGCACCAGACCGTCAAATCCTCCCAAGGGATGGTTGGATGCGAAGATATAACGCCCATCCGTCGGTACATTTTCCATGCCGGTCACGGTATAACTCACTTTCATATCCTCAAGGATGCAACGCACAAAATCCAGGCCGAATCGGTCGCGATAGTCATCAATAATCCTGTTCACCTCGTCCTGATGGATTAATCGCTTCATACCTGTAATACAAAAGTTGGGCAGGATTTTCAGCAACTTTGGATTCTTTTTGCGAATGACCTCGCTAATGTCAATCAATTTTTCAGGAACTTCCATATCGTCATTTTCGACGCAAATTTACATGTTTTTTGCTTTTATTTGGTTATTTTTCCGGCTAAATCTTTTTTTGAGGTGCTATGATGCCCGAAGGGCTTGATTTTCATAACCGCAGTAGCGATATCAAAACGTAGAGACGCGCACCGTCTCTACGTTCCGATGCCCTGTGCTAATGATACAGGCTCTTTCAGAGCGATTTAAATCTTCCGAACACCGCGACAATTTGAAATGCACCCATTTTTGCAACTCAATCCTCCTATTCAATATTTTTTATTTCGCTCATGTTACAAAAGCCTCGATTATATGGTGAAACCTCTACGAGGTTTTGGAGGATGCCTGTATCCTATTTTCTATTGATATGTATCCCCTAACGGGGAATGTTCGCTTGTCCGTAGGACATTCATATCAATAGAAATAAATCTCAA
>JAITTD010000109.1 GCA_031287245.1 Bacteroidales bacterium | reverse complement strand
AAATGCCAACTTGACCCTACGGAATATCTAAAAGGAATGAAAATCACAGATGAGGAATTAGAAACAATAAATATTAAAAAATACAAATTCCATGGCGATTGGAATTACGTTATAAAACCATTCTAAACGTAAAGGTTATTTACGGACAATTCCTAAGTAGCCTTCAATAATAACTACAACAAAAAGCCTTGATTATATTGTGAAACCTCTATGAGGTTTTGGAGGATGCCTATATCATATTTTCTATTGATATGTATCCCCTAACGGGGAATATATTCGCTTGTCCGTAGGACATTCATATCAATAGAAATAAATCTCAATATCACCTCAATTCCCCGTTAGGATACATAAATTGATACATTTATTTATTGACGGCTCCTAAGGGTTTACAAATTTTTTTTACTTTTTGCCCTTAAAAAGTAACGTCTTCTTCGTTGTCCCCTGTGTAGCCTTTCATGATGCCCCGTTTTGAGTTTTGCACGAAATGAATCACTTCGTCCCGTTCGGCGCAGGCAGGGAACTTTTCTGAAATCTGTTTGAGGGCGTCGCTGTGATTCAAATCGCTTTGATAGAGCACGCGGTAAATATCCTGCAATTCAAAAATTTTCTCGTTGGGGAAGCCGCGTCGGCGCAGACCGATGGAATTAACTCCGGCGTAGGTCAGCGGATCCCGCCCTGCTTTCACAAAAGGCGGAACGTCTTTGCGCACTTTTGAGGCGCCGGCAATCATCACATGCGATCCAATGCGAACAAACTGGTGTACCAGTGCACCGCCGGCTATGATAGCCCAGTCGCCCACTTCTACCTCGCCTGCAACTCCGGCATGGCTCACAATGATGCAATGGTTGCCTATTTGACAATCGTGGGCTATGTGTACGTATGACATTAACAGGCAATCGCTTCCTACTGTTGTCTTTCCTTTGGCTTTGGTTCCGCGATTGATGGTCACACATTCGCGAATGGTCGTGTTGTCGCCTATTTCCACAGTCGTGTATTCTCCGTCGAATTTCAAATCCTGCGGAATACCAGCTATCACTGCTCCGGGGAAGATAAGGCAATTTTTTCCTATCCGAGCGCCATCCAACACCACTGCATTGGAGAAAATCCTTGTCCCGTCGCCAATCACCACATCTTGGGATATGCTGGCAAAAGGTTCGATGGTCACATTTTCGCCGATTTGTGCCTCAGGATGAACGTAGGCTAATGAATGTATCATAATGATAATAAAATTTTTAAGATTCTTTGGTTGTCTTGATGATTTGAGCGGTCAGTTCGCCTTCTGTCACTAATGTTTCGCCGACATAAGCCTGCGCCAGCATGGTAGCAATACCGCGTCTGATTTCGCCCACCAATTCCATCCGAATAATCAGCGTGTCGCCTGGCACCACCATTCTGCGGAATTTCACCTTGTCCACCTTTAAAAAGAAGGTGAGATAATTTTCGGGGTCGGGCACCGTGTTGAGCACCAGAACGCCTCCCACCTGCGCCATTGCCTCCACTATCAGAACGCCCGGCATAACGGATTGTGCGGGAAAATGCCCTACAAAAAAAGGCTCGTTCATTGTGACATTTTTCACGCCTATGATCACGTTGTCTTTGCAACTGAGTATTTTATCCACCAACAGGAAGGGCGGTCGGTGGGGCAGAATATTCTTCACCTGCTCCACGTTGTATAACGGCAGTTCGGCGGGATTATAATGCGGAATCAGCGATTTAGCCAACTCTTTTCTGATAATTTGCCTCAATTGGCGTGCCATCTGGTTGTTGGCGGCGTGTCCAGGGCGTGTAGCCACGATACGTCCCTTGATCGGCTTACCTATCAAGGCAAAATCGCCGATAAGGTCAAGCAGTTTGTGGCGGGCAGGCTCGTTGTTGAAATGCAGGTCGAGATTGTTGAGAATACCTTCCGGCTTCACCTGAATTTTGGGCATATTGAAAAGCCCTGACAGACGGTCGAGTTCGGGTTGTGCCACCGGTTTGTCCGCAATGACGATGGCGTTGTCCAAATCGCCTCCTTTGATGAGGTTGTGCTGCAACAGCGGTTCCAATTCGTGCAGAAAAACGAAGGTACGGCAGGGGGCTATCTCCTGTTCAAATTCATCCACATTGCTGAGGGCGGCATATTGATGCCCCAGCGTGCGCGAGTTGTAGTCAATCATCACATCAATACCAAACTGGTCGTCAGGATAGATGGCTATTTCTACACCACGCGATTTGTCGGCATAGACGATGCGTTCCTTGACTTCAAAATATTTTCTCACTGCGTCCAGCTCAACGATGCCGGCTTGCTTGATGAGTTCAACGAATGGTTGTGCACTGCCGTCCATGATAGGCATTTCGGGTCCGTTGATTTCGAGCAGGGCGTTGTCCACACCCATGCCCCACAAAGCGGCTAATACGTGTTCAACGGTGCTCACGCGCACACCGTTTTCCTCAATGGTGGTGCCCCGCGAGGTGTCCACTACGTTTTCGGCAATTGCCGAAATGATCGGTTGGTCTTCCAGATCAATGCGTTTAAATTTATACCCTTGATTATTCGATGCCGAGCGAAGTGTCAGTTCCACCTCTACACCTGTATGAAGCCCTTTCCCTTTTATCGAAACAGGCTTTTGAAGAGTATGTTGTTTTACCAGCATATTCAATGAATTTTGTTACTCAAAAAATTTTGCAATTATACGGATATTTTACCAAATATCATGCATAAAAAGTGAAATTTAAGGGAAAAACTTGTAGATGTGCATAAATTGTTCATAACTTAATGCTTCGTTTTTTTGTTGTATCGTTTAAAACCTCTACTTTTACACATATTTTTTGAAAATATGAATAAACTGCATATTCTGATATTTTTTTCCATGTTGTCGGTATTGGCGTCTGCACAACAAGTGGATACGACAGATGATGAAATAACGATTCAAACAGGCGAATCTGACGAAAAGCCCGTTCGGAAAGGACAGTCGGCGCATGAATTTTCGCTGACCGGCGCAGTTGGCTTGTCTGCATTGCAATACTCTACCGATGCGGGCAAGCAATCCAATGGTTTTGGCGGCGCTGCCGGTTTTGGTTATGCTTTTTACTGTTATAATCACTGGGCGGTAGTGATGGGTGTGGATATTGCACAAATGACAGCCCAAACAGATGGCATCACCTTGGCTGACAAATATCGTGTGGTGGACGGCAATGGTGCAGCCTTTGACTTCCAAAGCCGCGTTGTAGCGGACAAAGAGTTGCAATCGCTGCTGATGCTTCGCATTCCGCTGATGCTGCAATACACCACAGGCGGAAACACCGGTTGGTACATGGCTGTGGGCACGAAAGTCTGTTTTCCGCTCGTGTCCGAATATACGCTTCATTATGCGGAAATCACTGCATCGGGCAATTTTGCAGGCGATGCAGAGCAGAATTTTGCAGGCAAGAGCAGCGGCAAGTTGTATTTCAAACCGGTGGTGCTGGCAGCCTTAGAAACAGGCGTAAAGTTCAAACTGACGCCTGACATGTTCATATACGTGGGCGTTTTCGTTGACTACGGCGTGGACAATATGCTACACACCGGAAATGATGGCAGGATAATAGACTATAACACCCTGCAAACAGGTAAATGGACGGCAAACAGCATTCTCAACTCCCGTACCGAACAGGGGTACATCACCGAGAAACTGAATCTTTTTTCGGCAGGCATCCAACTGAAAATCGCTTTCGGTAAGGGAAAAGTGACGGGCGGCAACCGGTGGAAGCCGGGCAAGTGGAAACCTGCTCGACGCTAACTTTTAATTTGCGTGGCAGACACGTTCATGCCGGTTTTGTGTCCGTTGACATCGTACAGATAGAAGCCCTTTCCGGCTCTGATTCCGTTGCTGTGTGCCCTCACCAAGCGTTTAATCAGCGGCGATGCCTTGAACTGGCTTACTCCAAATTCGCTGTACAGATGGTCCATGTAGCGCAGTACCTTGTCCAAGCCTATCCTGTCGGCTAACTCAAACGGACCGTGCTGCATTCCAAATCCCTTTCGCATGATAGTGTCAATGTCCTCAACGTTGGAAACGCCTTCTATCAGTGTGTTGCAGGCTTCGTTGATGAGGGTAACTATCAGGCGTGTGCTGACGCTTCCGGGCGATTCGTTCACCGTGATGGCTTCTTTGTTGATCATTTTCGCAAAGCGCTTGATGATTTGGTGCGATGGCTCGTTGGTTTGCAGTCCGCATACTATTTCCACAATCCGCACATTGGAAGGGGTTGTGATAAAATTCAACGCCAGCGCCCTTTCGGGATGCAGCATTCCTGCGGCTATGTCGCTAATCATCAAAGTAGAAACGCTGCTGGTGATAACCGTTTCGGAAGATACGTAAGTTTCGAGCGTTTTGAACATCTCAACGCGCTCAGTGAGCGGATTGTCGGAACTTATCAGTTCTATAATCAGGTTGCAGTCGCGGATAGCTTCGTAATCGGTAGCGCCCTTGATGCGCGACAGAATGATTCTCTTGTCGCCCTGTGTAAGCCCCCAGCGGTTGATAATGGCGTCCAACTGTGCGTTGATGGCTTGCATCACCTCGTCCACACGCTCGCTGCTCACTTCCACAAAGACTACCTCGATACCCGACTGGCTTACGATGCGGGCTACCTGTTGTCCAATGTCGCCGCAACCGATTAATCCTACCTTGTGAATCAGTCCTTGTTTGCTGATTCGTTTGTTTAACGCAAATTTTTCTAATGATTCTGACATGACGATGATGATAAGTGATTATTTGTGAGCCGCCTGATTGGAAGTAACTGCTATCATGGTGATAATATCATCTACGGAACAGCCGCGTGACAGGTCGTTGACAGGCGCTGCCATGCCTTGCAGGATGGGTCCGATGGCTTCGGCGTGAGCAAGTCGCTGCACTAATTTGTACCCGATATTGCCGGCTTCCAGGGTTGGGAATATGAGGACATTTGCCTGCCCGGCAATGGCGCTGCCCGGCGCTTTGCTGACTCCAATGGCGGGCACAATGGCGGCGTCTGCCTGCAATTCGCCATCGATAGCGAGGTTGGGCGCCATCTCTTTCGCTATCTGCGTGGCATTTCGTACCTTGTCCACCATCTCATGGCTTGCGCTTCCTTTAGTTGAGAAACTGAGCATGGCTATTTTCGGCTCAAATCCACAGAGAGCGCGGGCTGTCTTTGCTGTGGTGACGGCTATTTCTGCCAATTCGCGGTCGGTAGGGTTGGGATGAACGGCACAGTCGGCAAACACAAGGATGCCATCGTGTCCATATTCTTTGTCCTTGAAAATCATAATGAAAGCGCCCGACACTACCGTAGTGCCTTGCAGGGTTTTCACGTACTGAAAGGCGGGACGAAGCACGTCACCTGTAGCATTCATGGCGCCTGCCACTTCGCCGTCGGCGTCACCGGCTTTCATCATCACAGCCCCCAGATACAGCGGGTCTTCGATGAGTTTTTCGGCTTGCTCTTCTGTTAAACCTTTCGCTTTGCGCAAGTCCAGCATCAACTTGATGTAGTCCACCTTTTTGTCGTGGTTTTTGGGGTTGATGACATTGGCTTTGCCCAAATTTTTCAGCCCAAGCGTGGTGGCTTGCTGCTGAATGTCGTCGGGATTGCCCAACAGCGTAATTTGCGCTATATCGTTAGCCAGCACATAATCGGCGGCTTTCAAAGTCCGCTCTTCCAAGCCTTCCGGAAGCACAATATGTTTCGCCTGCTTTTTGGCTTTTTCAATGATATTCCGAATAAAATCCATATTTTTTAAAAATTAATTGCGAGCGTAAAGATACAATTAATAATCATTCCAACTACAAATTCGGTGATAATAAAGTTCCACCATTGATATTTTTTTCTTTGTATTTTGACAAGCAAAAAGCGTAAAACTTAATACAATCAGCATTGCAAGATAACACACATAACTGTAAAATCAATAAAATATAAGGTTTCATTTTTAATTGTTTATGTTAGCGCAACTTTGAACTCGAAACATTAAACGTTTGTCTCGCCATTTTAAAATCCTGTTGCAAAAAAAGCGCGATACCATAAGGGTACGCGCTTTGTATGTGCTTTGAACGCCATCGGATTATTTTTTTCCGGCGTGTCCTCTGAACACTCGTGTGGGCGAAAACTCGCCAAGGCGGTGTCCAATCATGTTTTCGGTGACGTACACGGGGATAAACTTGTTCCCGTTGTGTACAGCGATGGTATGTCCCACGAAATCGGGGGAAATCATCGAACGCCGCGACCATGTTTTGATAACAGATTTCTTGTTGGTCTCGTTCATATCCAGAACTCTTTTTTCCAACTTATAATCAATGAAAGGACCTTTTTTTAACGAACGGCTCATATTTTATTATTTTTTTCTACGTTCAACAATATATTGACTGGATGCTTTTTTCTTATTTCGCGTCTTGTAGCCCTTTGCAGGAATACCTTTGCGAGAGCGCGGGTGACCGCCGGATGCGCGACCTTCGCCGCCGCCCATTGGGTGGTCAACGGGGTTCATGGCGACACCTCTGTTGCGCGGACGACGTCCTAACCAGCGGTTGCGTCCAGCCTTGCCCGATTGTTCGTTGGAATGGTCGGGGTTGCTGACAGAGCCGATGGTGGCTTTGCAGGTGATTAAAACCATTCTGATTTCGCCCGAGGGCAATTTCAGGTTGGCATACTTGCCTTCGCGTGAAAGCAACTGGGCATACGTTCCGGCGCTGCGAGCCATTGATGCTCCTTCGCCCGGACGCAGTTCGATGTTGTGAACAATGGTACCGAGAGGAATATCGCCCAGATAGAGCGTGTTACCTACTTCGGGCGCCACATTGTGCCCCGATTCGATTTTTTGCCCTACTTTCAGCCCCACAGGTGCTATGATGTAGCGTTTTTCACCATCAGCGTAAGCCACCAATGCAATGCGTGCGCTGCGGTTGGGGTCGTATTCGATGGTTTTCACTGTGGCAGGGATGTTTTCCTTGTCGCGCAGGAAATCAATGATGCGCAGTTGGCGTTTGTGTCCGCCTCCGATGTAGCGCATGGTCATTTTTCCTGAATGGTTGCGCCCTCCCGATCTTTTTACCGGATAGAGCAGCGATTTTTCGGGGGTTGAGGTGGTAATATCGTCAAAGGTGGTGACGATTTTATGCCTTTGTCCCGGTGTGGTCGGTTTGAATTTCTTTAATGCCATAACCTTTTTTAGATATTACTGTAAAAATCAATTTTTTCGCCTTCTCGGACGGTCACCAATGCTTTTTTGAAAGCATTTGATTTGCCGGCTATAACGCCCGACTTGGTAACTCGCGATTTGTTCTTGCCTGCATAACGGATGGTATGAACGGACTCAACCGCCACACCGTACATATCTTCAACAGCCTTGCGAATTTGCAACTTGTTGGCTGTGCGATCCACATAAAATCCGTAACGGTTCAACTTTTCCTGTGAATTCATTTTTTCTGTATTGACGGGCTTTAAAAGTACTTCTAAGGATGTTTTCATGGGTTACGAATTTTGTTGTAAGACATTGATTGAACTTTCGGAAAATACTACCACCGCGGCATCAATAATATTGTAGGTGTTTAAACCTGACAAATTTACGATTTTCGTCTTCTGTATATTCCTTGATGACAAATAGATATTGTCGTTGTTTTCAGTAACTACAAAGAGTGATTTCTTGCCTGCCACTTGAAGATTTTTTTGTACTTGTACAAATTCTTTGGTTTTGGGCGTTTCAAATTTGAAATCTTCTACTACAAGAATACCTGCTTCTTTTGCTTTGTGGCTGAGCGCCGAAAGACGAGCCAATTGTTTGGTCTTCTTGTTGAGTTTGAACGAGTAATCTCTCGGAAGTGGACCAAAAATGGTACCTCCACCGACAAATACCGGCGATTTCAAACTGCCTGCACGGGCGCCGCCTGTTCCCTTTTGTTTTTTCAACTTGCGGGTACTGTGAGCATTTTCCCATCTTTCTTTGGCTTTGTGCGTTCCATGACGCTGATTAGCCTGATATTGCTTCACGTCCAAATAAATGGCGTGGTCATTGGGTTCGATGCCGAAAATATCGTCATTCAAAGATACTTTGCGACCGGTATCTTTCCCTTCTATATTATATACTGCTATTTCCATTAATATTCAACAATTAAGATTGAACCAATAGCTCCCGGTACGGAGCCTTTCACTAACAAGAGATTTTTGTCTGCAATCACCTGTATCACTAACAGGTTTTGCATTTTCACACGTGCGTTGCCTGTTTGACCAGCCATACGCATGCCTGGGAACACTCGCGACGGAAACGACGATGCGCCCATTGAACCCGGCGCTCTCAAACGATTGTGCTGACCGTGCGTTGTGCCGCCTACACCACTGAAATTGTGGCGTTTGATAACACCTTGGAAACCTTTACCTTTCGATGTTCCGACAACGTCTATATAGTCGTTCGGAATAATTTTGCCCTCCATTTCGGCGAGCGTAATGGTTTGCCCCAATTTGTAATCGTCAACGTTGATTGACGGGTTACGAAACTCAATTAGCACTCGTTTGGGCGATGTTTGCGCCTTTTCGTAGTGCTTTTTCTCTGCTTTCGGAGTGTTTTTCTCCTTTTTCTCACCAAAACCCAACTGCAATGCGTTGTAACCGTCTTTTTCAACGGTCTTGATTTGGGTGACTACGCAGGGACCTGCCTCTATGACCGTGCAGGGAATATTTTTCCCTTCCGGCGTAAAAATAGAGGTCATCCCTATTTTTTTCCCTATGATTCCTGGCATTGTTTATTTATTAATTTATTGAATACTAAGGTGGATTTCATCATGCCTGCTGATTCCCCACCCCGAGATTGCTCTCGTCTTTACCTGAAAATTTTGGGGGGCAAAGGTACGGCTTTTTTTTATATAAACAACAAACAGGAAAAATATTTTTTATCGGGCAGATTTCTGTTCAGTCCTTTTGGGGGATTTTTTGCGTTCTTCCGTTTCTGCTTTGTTCGCTGAAAATCTTTTTCAAGGGCATCATCAGCCGTTCCAGCAGGCGGAGGTCTTCGGTGATGATTTCCGCTGTGGCGTGCATTTCCTGCGTAAAGGGAAGGGTTTTGCCGTAGGTGGTCATCAGTCCGTTGGGGAAAGTTACTTCCAGCGTGTAGGCATCGCCCGAAGGAACTACCGAGATATTGCCCGCCATTCCGCGCACGATGCCGTATTCATGGTCGGGATAGTTCATGGTACCGTTCCTCCGTTTATCCGTTCCTCCGTTCCTCAATACACTGCAATATTGGAGATGAGCGGACAGGCTCTGGCGTCTGTGATATTGATTCGTATTTTTGATGATTCAACAGCGTTGAGCGGAAGAATTCTTTTATATCCGATGGTGGTGCCGGTGGCTGCTTTCATCCATGCATTGTCTTTCCACACTTCAACGTCAAAATTTTTCACACGCTGTCCCAATTGAATGTACTCTTGTATGGAAATATAGTGGAGCGTTTGCGGTTTACCCAAGTCTATTTCGATGCTTCCCTCTGTAACACCGTCGTCGGTAGCCCAATAAGTTTCCTTGTTGCCGTCGGTGACGTTTTGGGCTGCATACTGTTTTGACGAGCCTCTGTATTTGTCGGACGAGGCTTTGGCGTGGTCTGCCAGATTGGTGGCAAACGTGGCGTCCAACAATTTCTTCCATTCTGTCAGCGCTTTCACGTCATTTTCGTGAATGAGTCCACGCCGGTCGGGCGGCAGGTTGAGCAACAGGTTGGCGCCGCGCCCCACCGATTGCAGGTACAGTTTGAGCAAATTTTCGGGCGTGCGTACTTTTGCGTCTTCCGTGGCGTGATAAAACCAGCCCGGACGAATGGAAACGTCCACTTCGGCAGGCAGCCACAAATTACCGTTTTCCGAACCTGCATTTAACACGGTTTCTACGTTCGGTTTGCCTGCGTAAATGGAGTCGGGCATGGTAGCCCAGTTGGTTTCTCCTGCAAAACCGCTTTCGTTGCCGCACCAGCGGATGTCTGGACCGCCATCGCTGAACATGACCGCATGAGGCGCCAGTTTGCGAACAATGGCGTGGGTGTTGGGCCAGTCGTAATAGGTTTTATTGTCTATATGCCTGTTTTCACGCGCACCGCCGTAATAACCGTTGCCGCCATTGGCGCCGTCGAACCATACTTCAGAAACTTCGCCGTAATTACTCAGCAATTCGGTTAATTGATTCCGGTAATAGGTGAGATATTCAGGCGTAGCGTATTGTGCGCAGTTCCTGTCCCACGGGGACAGGTAGATTCCAAAAAAGATACCGTGTTTGCGGCATGCATCGGATACTTCTTTCACAATGTCAGCCTTTCCGTCTTTGAACGGACTGTTTTTGACAGAATGTTCGGTATAGACGCTGGGCCAGAGGCAAAAACCGTCGTGGTGCTTGCAGGTGAGTATCAAACCTTTCAATCCCGCATTTTTGACAGTGGTAACCCACTGTTCGGCGTCAAATTCCATCGGATTGAAAACAGCAGGATTTTCGTCGCCGTAACCCCATTCCTGATCGGTAAACGTGTTCACCGTGAAGTGAACAAACGCATATTGCTCGCGTTCGTGCCATGCCAGCTGATTTTCATCAGGAACGGGCAACAAAGCAGCGGGAGGCAACACCTCCGACTGACACGCACATATCATGAATGTGCAAACAGATAAAAGAAACTTTTTCATATCAATTATTCAAGTTTTGGGTTTCGAGTTTCGAGTTTCGGGTTTCGGGTTCTCGAAACTTTAAACTTTAAACCCGAAACTTTAAACTTTAAACTACCGAATTTTATACAGCACCGGCTTGTTTTTCTCCAGTTTTACTGAATGAATTTTCCCGTCCAATTCAATGTTCAGGGTTTCGGAAGTGCCTGATAACAAGATCACGTCAACGTCATTTTCGTTCCAGTTCAAACTGAGAAGCGTCACATTCCCTCTCAACAGCAAACCTTGTATGCTGCCTTCCTTCCACGTAGCGGGCAAAGCGGGGAACAGTTTCAAATATCCGGGTTCGCTGTAAACCAATGCCTGCGACACTAGATACGGAAATCCGCCACTGATGTCCATGTTAAAAAGCCCTTTTTTATCGTGAAAAGAACCCAAGCCGGTACTCCAATAGTCGCGTGCCAGCGTATGAATGGCGGATTCCGTTTGAAGGGCATTGCCGATATGTGCGGCAGCCAGAGCGATGTGCACCATGCCGAACGCCATTCCGTTGTATTGTGTTTTGCGAAACTCGTAACGGGCGTCTATTGTCTTTTCGATGGCTTTTCGCAAACGCTTGTCATAGATAATTTCCGGGGGCATTTCATCATACAAAGGGTAGAGGTGCGAAGCGTGGCGGTGACGATTGCTTTCTGCCAAACCGGGCCACAGCCATTCCCTGAAATAACCATCGTCTGACACTTGATAATCGGGCATTTTGGACAGCATATTCTGCCAAGTTTCGATCTGGGATTCGTCCTGATGCAATATTTTGGCAGCCGTGATGCAACTGCGCAATAATTGTTTGACAATTGCAATATCCATTGTGGCATTGATGCTGACTGTATTGCCACCTTCGCCACCCGGCGCATTTTCGGGCGAATAGGATGGGAAGAACAGATATTTTCCGTCCTGTTCCACCGCGAGAAAATCTTCGTAAAAGAGAGCCGCTTCTTTCATAAGGGGGTAGGCGGTGTTTTGCAGAAAAGTCACGTCCCCTGTATAGCGATAGTAATCAAAGTATTGCCACGCTGTCCAGCCGGGGCTTCCTGCCCAGCAATTGTGCGGGTAACTTTTCGAGAAATCGGTATAAAGCGGTGACACCGTCATTTGTGCCGGCACATGAAATCCTCGGCAGCCGAATAACTCTTTGGCATTTCTGCGGAAACCGTCCATATTGCGGGCGTTGAAATCGAAATAACTCTGCATCAGCGAGGGGGTGTTGCCCGCCAGAATGAACGCAATTGCCGTCTGCAAATTCCCGTTGAGAGTGTAACTGCCAGCCCAGTTCGCGTTCCAAGTGCCGCTCCACAAGCCAAGTAAATTAGGCGGATGGGTGCCTGTGGAACAGATAATATTGTATCTGCCGGCTTCAAACGCACGTTCAATCATTGCCAGGGGCAACGTTTGAGCGCCATCGCTTTTTCGAATCAGGGCATCCGTAGAAAGCGCCAAATCCGACGGGTCGGCGTTCAGATTCAATTTCACCTTGCCGAAAAGCGCATTGTGAACAGGCTGGTTTCTTGCCAGCAAATCAGCATAGTTCTGACTTTTACTGTTGATAAAAGTTTGCAGAGCCGCTATCAACGTTTTTTCACCCTTTTTCACGGGTTCTATTTTCAGTAGCACCGTCACTTCGTCCGCACCGGTAATCACTATCCTGTCTCCTTCTACCACTTGTTTTCCGCCTTTGCTGATGACACGCCCTGCGCTTTCATAGCCCTGATAAGGATTGTAGATATTCTCATTTTCGTAACGCGCACGAAATACCAGCCAGCCGTTCTCAACGCCCGAACTCATAGATGAAAAACCGACAGGTTTCACTTTCTCTCCGTTCTTATCCAACTGATTGCGCTGTTCAAAAGCGATGCTGCAATTTATTTTTCCGTCACCATTCAACGAAACGGCGATGATGCTGTCTGCTCTTGACACAAAGGCTTTACGGATGAAATAGCCATTCTCGTCCGTCCATTCGGTAATGTTTTCGGCGGTTTCAAAATTAACTTTGCGTTGATAGCGTGCAGGCGTGCCCTTTGTTTGCACAATGGACAGGTCAAAACCGGTGATAAACGGGTCACGCCCAAAATCAGGATAATCACATTCCGCACGCATAGTGGTGATGACATCGCCAGCCTCCTTGTATTTCCCTTCAAGCAGCAATTGCCGCATATAGGGTATTCGTTTAGCCTGGTCAATATAGTGATCGGGGACTTTGTTCGGGCGAAACAGCGAACTGTGGCTCACAATGAACGTTTCCCGATACGGCTCGCCGATGGTCATGATGCCCATCGTGCCGTTACCGCTCAACAGGGAATGTTCCCAGTTTGCTGCGGGTTTGTCGCTGAAAAAACCTCGCTCAGGCAGTTCAAATCCGGATTGCGCGAAAACCGGCGTACCACATAACAAAAACGCTCCAAAAATTATATTTTTCATATTATTTTCATCAAAAGAGGGAGCAAATGTAGAGATTTTTATTTTTATTCCAAAATTTTCATCTAAAAAAGGCTATATCTTTTTTTGAGGTGCTACACATTTTCGAGTCCCGCAGGGACTACGGTGATGAGGACGACTACCGCCAAGTCCCGCAGGGACAACACAGAAACAAAGTGTAGTCCCTGCGGGACAAAACACCGCAAATTCGACTTTGCGAATATAGCACTTCAAAAAGCTTGAACACCCCTGCACGCTGCAGGAACACATCAAGAACCTCTTGAACACCCCCTGCACGCTGCAGGAACAAATCAAGAGCCACTTGAACACCCCCTGCAAGGTGCAGGAGCAAATCAAGAGCCACTTGAACACCCCCTGCAACTTGCAGGAGCAAATCAAGAGTCACTTGACGTCTTCCTGCACCTTGCAGGAACAAATCTGTAATCACTTTTACGGATATTGCGCCGCTACGCGGCACTGTTGCGGGGGGGCGCATTCATTTCCGCGGGCTGCACCCGTCAAATTAATTACGAATTAAAAATTACGAATTACGAATGTATCACAACCGTATAACAATGTGTAACAATCGAATCACAATGTATCACCATTGAATCACAACCGTATAACAATGTATCACAACTGTATCACCATTGAATCACAACCGTATCACAATGTATCACAACCGTATCACCATTGAATCACAACCGTATAACAACCGTATAACAATGTATAACAATCTAATCACAAGTAATTTTTAATTCGTAATTGAAAAAGCCCTCGTGCGCCATTTTGACATACAGATGCCGCAAAATGGCAGACTTCCTCGTTTGGCATACACTTTGCTGGTTCGACAGGAAAAACACAAGTTTAATTTGTAATTGTAAAAATATGATGCAAAAAGGTTCCATTGGGGTCACTACCGAAAATATATTCCCCATCATCAAAAAATTTCTGTATTCCGACCACGAAATTTTTCTTCGCGAGTTGGTTGCCAACGCCATTGATGCCACTCAAAAACTGAAAACACTGGCTGCAAACGGCGATTTCAAAGGCGAATTGGGCGATGTCACCGTCCGTGTGTCCCTTGACAAGGACAAACTGATTATCTCCGACCACGGCATCGGTATGACTGCCGAAGAAGTGGACAAGTACCTCAACCAAATAGCCTTTTCGAGCGCCGACGAGTTCATCAAAAAATACAACAATCAGAGCATTATCGGACATTTCGGACTGGGTTTCTACTCGGCGTTTATGGTGTCCAAAAAGGTGGAAGTGCTTACGCTGTCGCATCAGGAAGGCGCCAAAGCCGTGAAATGGAGTTGCGATGGCAGCCCCGAATATCAGTTGGAAGATGCCGAAAAAACAGAACGCGGTACGGAAATCACGCTGTACATTGACGATGAGTCGAAGGATTTTCTGGAAGAAGCGCGTATCGGAGAATTGCTGCGCAAGTATTGCCGCTACCTGCCTGTTGAAATAGCCTTCGGAAAACAGAAAGATTGGAAAGACGGCAAACAGGTGGAAACAGACAAGGACAACATCATCAACGACACCAATCCTGCGTGGACACGCAAGCCGGCTGATCTGAAAGAAGATGACTACATGGCGTTCTACCGCGACCTCTACCCGATGCAGGAAGACCCCATGTTCTACATCCATCTCAACGTGGACTACCCGTTCAACCTCACCGGCATCCTCTATTTCCCGAAAATCAAGAGCAATATTGAGTTTCAGAAAAACAAGATTCAATTGTACAGCAATCAGGTGTATGTAACCGACTCGGTGGAGGGCATTGTGCCTGATTTCCTGACGTTGCTGCACGGTGTACTCGACTCGCCCGACATCCCGCTGAATGTGTCGCGCAGTTACCTGCAAAGTGACGCCAATGTGAAGAAAATTTCGGGGCACATCACCAAAAAAGTGGCTGACCGATTGGAAGAAATCTTCAAGAAAGACCGCAACAATTTCGAGCAGAAATGGGACAACCTGAAACTGTTTATCGAATATGGCGTTGTGACAGACGAAAAATTCGCCGAACGCGCCGAAAAATTCTATCTGTACAAAAATACGGACAACAAATATTTCACTTTTGATGAATACGAAAAACTCATCAAGGGCGAGCAAACCAACAAAGACAAGAAAATCGTGGCGCTCTACACCACCGATGTGGACGCGCAATACACGTTCATCGAAGCCGCCAAAGCCAAAGGTTACGATGTGCTGAACCTTGACGGGCAACTGGATATGCACTTTATCAACTACCTCGAAAGCAAAAAGTCGGACATTCGTTTCACCCGTGTGGACTCGGATGTGATTGACCGCCTGATTCAAAAGGACGACCACCTGCCTGTCACCCTTCCGCAGGATCAGCAGGATGATATGAGGAGTGTGTTTGAGGCGCTGTTGCCGCAAAACGGACATTTTAACGTGTCGTATGAAAGCATTGGCGAGCAGGCATCGCCGATGCTCATCACGCAAAACGAGTTCATGCGCCGCATGAAAGATATGTCGGCAATGGGCGGCGGCGGAATGAACTTCTACGGCACCTTGCCGGACAGTTACAACCTCGTGGTAAATACCGACCACCCCTTGGTAAAAAAGGTGATTGGCGAAAAAGACAACAGTTTGGGTGAAGAATTGGAAAAACTGTCAAGCGAATTGACGCCTGTGGAAACGGAACTGAAATCGCTCAAAGACTCACTGAAAGACAAAAAAGAGGATGAGATAGAGCAGACGCAAAAGGACAAACGCACCGATCTGCAAAAGCAGGAGGACGACATTCGCAACCGCCGCAAAGAAGCGCTGACCGCCTACGGCAAGCAGAACGACCTGTCCAAACAGTTGGTTGACCTTGCGTTGCTGGCAAACAATATGCTGAAAGGCGAAGACCTCAACCGATTCATCCGCCGCAGCGTGGAAATGATTCATTGAATGGACATTTGGCTCACGCGGTGAATCCTGAAACTTGACAATGATTATAAGCGGTTGCTTTGCAAAATATTCCCGTGGGGCAGTGTAAAGATAAATTTACTTCCTTTGCCAAACTCGCTTTCCACGAAGATATGACCGCCGTTTCGTTCCACAAATTCCTTGCACAGGATTAATCCCAGTCCTGTGCCTTTTTCACTGTCGGTGCCTACGGTCGTCCTGTTTTTGTCCACATCAAAGAGGGTGCTGATGATGTCGGGTGTCATGCCGGTGCCGGTATCGGCAACAGACAGTTGTACCAGATGGTTCGGCAATTGAACGGCATCTATCACGATGCTGTGCCCCGGATATGAAAATTTAATGGCATTGGACACTAAATTCCGCAATACGGTGGTCACCATCTCGAAATCGGCTTTCACGCATTGGTCGGCGCTGACGTCAACAATTGCCACCTCTTTCTTTTCGGCTTGCAGGTGGGTTTGATCCATCGCTTCTGCAATCACCGTTTTCGTGTTGAAAATCACGGGGTTCACCGTTATATGGTTGGATTGGGTACGCGACCATTGCAACAGGTTATTCAACAGATTATTGGATGTGTTTGCTGCTTTGTTTATCAGCTCTAAATAGTGAAGTTTTTTTTCTTCACTCATGTCTGCCCCCCTGTTAATCAGCATATCCGAGAGAAACAGCAAGTTGGAAGCAGGCGTCCGAAGGTCGTGGGAGATGATATTGAACAGTTTGTCCTTCGTTACATTCGCTTGCTGCAATTGCAGGGTCGTTGTTTCCATACTGCTCTGGCGGCGCAGCATGGATCGTCTGAAATAGAGCAATGTGAAGAATCCTGTCAGGAAAATAATCATATACAGCGCTATCATCTTCTGGAAGGTGGGGTTTTCTATGGCTATCAGGCTGGAAGTGACAGGCGTGCTGACACTAAGACCGCCTCTGATGTCACCCGAAGCGTAGCCCTGCTTGCCGTGGCAGGCGAGGCAGGATGGTTGCACAACCAACGGCGCCATATAGCGGTAATGAGGCACTCCGTCGATGTCTGATTTTTCAAAAACCCTGTCAACATTGTGATTGAACCTTTCCAAAGTCTGCATTTCCCATTCATCAGCCTTATTGGCAGGGCGTATAGGGTGAAGGCTTGTAATATGAAACCGGAAAGTTTTGGCAACATTTGATGTGTCTTTTGCTGTTTGTTCGGCTATCAATCGCGTCATGTATGCAGGATTAATCATGGTTAGCGTATCGTTTTCCTGCGTAACAACCTCTCGCAAAGGATGTGACAGATATGGATTCGGACGAACGGATTCCGTCACAGGCACATATAACCGACCATGCGAAGAATTCCACGCCCTGATGGACTGCATCAGGATAAAGAATGACATGGACTTATTTTGGATAATATCCTCTGAATTTTTCTCAAAGACAAACAAATTGACCAATAATGATCCAAAGATCAAAACCGTCCACCCTACAAGTATATAGAAAAAAAATTTGCGCATTTTCTTAGCCCACCATTATTCTGTATTCTGTATATATAACTCTATTTATCGAAATAAAGTATTCATTCCACAAAATAATTTTCACGGGAAACGGGGAACGAGGGAACAGAGTGTCCTCTCATACTATACGTTGACAGGAAAAATGTTGACAACTATTTTAA
>JAITTD010000114.1 GCA_031287245.1 Bacteroidales bacterium | reverse complement strand
ATTTAATAAAAAAAGAAAGTTGCAGGCTAACAAACCAATTATGACAACCAATAACAATGAACAATTGCCTGCAACTTTCAACTTTTTAAACATTTGATTCCTGTATTTCCGTTTGAACCCGTTTGCGTTCCTTTTTGAGGTCGCTTGCGCCAAACATGGTATAGACTACCGGTATCACAATCAGTGTGAGCACGGTTGATACCGTCAACCCGCCGACAATTGCAACGCCCATCGGCTGCCACAATTCGGCGCCTTCGCCCAGACGCAACGCCATAGGAAGCATCCCCAGAATGGTAGTGGCAGTGGTCATCACCACAGGGCGCAACCTCGATTTGCCTCCGGAAATCACCGCCTGCGTCAAAGTGGCTCCTCGTTCGCGGTTCAGGTTGATATAGTCAATCAGCACGATACCGTTTTTCACCACGATGCCTACCAGCATGATGCCGCCTATCATTGACATCATATTCAGCGTGATGCCCGATATCCACAGCGCCAGCAGTACGCCCGAGAAGGCAAATGGCAACGAGAACAGGATGATAAACGGATGTTTGAACGACTCAAACTGCGTAGCCATCACAATATATACCAGCACGATGATCAGCACGAGCAGCAGCATCATATCGCCCGACGTTTCCTCCTGGTCTTCGATGGAACCGCCGATCTTTATGCCAATGCCATCGGGGATATCAATCTGTGCCAGTTCCGCTTTCACGCCGGCAACCACTTCCGAAAGCGGTTTGCCGTAAACAGATCCCTGTACGAGCACGGTACGTTCGCGATTTTGGCGATTGATGCTTGGCTGGGCAAAATGTTCTACCACTGTGCCTAATTCGCGCACACGGATAGCCTGCCCTGCATTGTTATAGATGAGTATATTCTCAATGTCTTCGATGCTTTGGCGGAAGTTTTCGTCGTAGCGTACAATGATATCGTATTCCTCGCCGTCTTCGCGGAAGCGCGATGCGGTGAGTCCGTTGAAACGGTTGTGCACGCAGGTGGCTGCCGTTGCCATGCTCAACCCGTTGACGGCGAGTTTTTCGCGGTCAAAAGCCACTTCGTATTCGGGACGGTAATCTTCGCGGTCAATCCGAATATCGCGAAAACCTTCCACGTTTGCCATACTGTCTCTGATTGCGGCAGCCAATTTGTCGGTGGTAGTAAAACTGTAGCCGTAAATTTCCACATCAACGGTACTTGCACCGCCGAAACCGCCACCGTCGCCGCCCGGAGTCACCTTGTATTTGTCCAATTCGGGCAAAGTGGCAAGGTACCGGCGCATATTTTCTCCGATAAGGAAGATATCGCGCTCGCGGGTGCTCAACTTATCCAAACGCATACGCATCGCAATGATATTGGTGCCGCTCGCCGACATTGCTGCGAAAAGACTGCTCGACGAGCCTGCCTGACCAACGGTATAGTTGATGAGTTTCAATTCGGGATAGTTGGTTTTAAAATGATCCACTATTTTCAGCGCTGTTTCCTTGGTGATTTCCACCCGTGTGCCGATGGGCAATTCGACAGTGGCTTCAATCTGAGCGTTATCCGATGCGGGAATAAATTCCGAACCGATTGAAGACAGTGTAAACAAACTTGCCACGAAAAACAAAACTGCGCCTGTGGCGACAATGATACGGTGCTGAACACTCCATGTGAGCACTCCGGCATAGAAATTATCAAAGCGAGAGAGCAGTCTGGCTATTGGTCGATACCATGCTGCTTCGCGGGCTTTGGATTTGTGACGCAAAATGTATGCGGACATCATCGGGGTGAGCGTCAAAGCGCAGGCTACCGACAAACAGATGATAATGGTCACCATCCATCCCAATTGCTTGAACATGATTCCCGCCAAGCCCGTCATCATGGTAAACGGCAGGAACACTGCCACAATGGTAAGCGTAGAAGCCACCACCGCTACTGCTACCTCGTTGGTAGCGTAAATGGCGGCATCGCGCGGTTTACTGCCGCGTTCAACGTGCGAAGTAATGTTTTCAAGCACCACAATGGCATCGTCCACCACCATACCGATGGCGATACTCAACGAACTGAGGGAGATGATATTGATGGTGTTCCCCGTCAGCATCAGGTAGATGAATGACGCCACCAATGAGATAGGGATGGTAATAATGATGATGAACGATGCTCGCCATCGCCCAAGGAAAAACAGCACTACTATCATGACGAAGATAAACGCCAGCAAGACCGTTTCAACCAGCGAATTGATATTGTTGACGATATTTTCGGAACCGTCAAAGATGATGCCAAATTTTACGTCGCTCGGCAAGGTCTTTTCGAGTTCGGGCATCAGTTTCAGTACTTTTTCCACAATGTCCACCGTATTGGCGCCCGACTGTTTCTGAACGACTACGGTGGCAGACCTGGCGCCGTTGGTATAACTTTCCTGTGAGCGTTCTTCGAGTGTATCTTTCACCACGGCAACATCTGTCATGTAGATATTGCGTCCGTTGAATGAGCCTACGATAATGTTTTTCAATTCATCGCTCACCTTGAACTCGCCGTCAATGCGCAGATTGTAGGTGTTTGAACCTACATCGAAACTGCCGGCAGGCATATTCAAGTTTTCGGCAGCGATTTTGCTTCCTATCTGCTCAATGGTCAGTTTGTAGGCTTCGAGTTTCTGCGGATCTACGTTCACGTGCACTTCGCGCTGCGGCGCTCCCTGAATACTGACGGTACCTACCCCGTTGATACGGTTGAGCGGATTCGCCACACGGTCGTCCAACAATTTGTACAGGGCGTCCGAACTTTCTTTGGCTTGCGCCGAAAGAATAATCACAGGCATCATGTCGGTGCTGAACTTGAAGATGATAGGGTCGTCAGCATCATCGGGCAACGTTGACTTCACAAGGTCCAATTTGTCGCGCACATCGTTTGCCGCCTCATCGGTATTTGTACCCCACTCAAACTCAACGATAATCATCGAAAAATTATCTCGCGACACCGAGCGCAACTCTTTCAAATTGGTGACGGTGCTCAACCCGTCTTCGAGCACACGGGTAACGTTGGTTTCAATTTCTTCAGCGCTGGCGCCGGCATAGACATTGTACACCATGATCATGTTCATCTCTATCTCCGGAAACTGGTCAATGGACAGCCTGCTGAGAGAAAACAAGCCAAACGCCACTACTCCGAAAAATATCAGGATGGTACTGACCGGCTTCTTTACTGCTACTTCGTATATTTTCATCTTAAACTGCGTTTTGAATTGACAATTGACAGTTGACAATTGACAATGTTATTTATTATTTACTATTTTTTCTTTACTTGTTTTTACAATACTGATTAACAACCTGACAATTTCTTTGCAATCTTCATTAACTGATGTGAAACTTTGTTCGTCCATATATCCGGTATCTTTCAATAACATCAACCAATATTCTGTTTCGTTTGCTTCTTTTAAAGCAATATTCATTTTATTGATAAAATCGGCTGTTGACTGTGCGTGTTCCGCTTCTTTAATCAAAGCGCCAATAGCAGTTCCACTACGCAACATTTGCTTGGACAGCACAAACTCTTTTTGTTCTGCCGCCAAATATTTGTACGCTTTCACACAACGAATAGCAAAAGCATACGATTTAGTCATCACGATATTATCAGTCTTGTCTTTCATTGTCAACTATCAATTATTTTTGTCATTCGTCTTTCATTGTCAACTGTCAATTGTCAATTGTCAATTTAACAGGCGTTCCGTCCAGCAACTTGGTTTGTCCGGCAACAACTACGTTAGCGCCATTGTCCACACCCGACAGCAATTCGTATGACGTGCCGGTGCGAGTGCCTAATTCTACTTTCTTTTGATAGGCTATGCCGTTTTCCACCACGAAAACAAACTTGTTGTTGGTGCCCATCTGTTTGATGACCGCCAAATCCGGAACTACCACGTGGGTCATGGTTCCGAAGTTCAACGTTACGCGGGCGAACATTCCCGGGCGAAGTGCAAAATCGCTGTTAGCGATGCTCACTTCGGCTACGAAAGTACGTGTCGTCTGGTTGATAGTCGGGTGAATAATCGTTATTTTTCCGTCAAACAGTTTTTCAGGATAAACGTCCAGTTTGATTTTGACTTCCATGCCGGTTTTCACTCTCGGAAAATAGGCTTCGGAAATGTTAATCAGCACCTTAACTGGTGAAATTTGCTGTACATTCAGTATTGCAGGCGCACCCGGATAGATGTTCTTTGCATCAAAATTACGCGCTGTCACCACTCCGTCAATAGGCGACAGCAAGGTGGTGTTTTCTTCGAGGTTGCGCAATGCTTCGCGGGCCACATCCACTTGTGTGGTCAGCTGGTCGAAAGCCTGCTGGGTAGCGCTTCCCTGCCTGTGCAAGGTGTCCACTCTCGCCAATTCCTTTTCGGCGTTCAGCAACTGTATTTTGGCTTGTATTAAGTTCGTTTTGTCCATCACCACCAAGGTTTGTCCCTTGCGCACACGGTCGCCCACTTCTACCAATATCTGGTCGATACGTCCCGGAATGGTTGGCGCGATGTCGTTACTTTTGTAGGCATCCACCGTGCCGGTCAGTTCTATCAACTGTTCCACCGGTTGTTCGGTCACTTTTTCCAGTTTCACCAACACTTTGGCAGTCTCTTCGGCTGCTGCGTCCGTCTTTTGTTCCTTGTTCCCGCCGCAAGCCGACAGGAAAACAGCCACCATCACGATGACAATCAATGATTTCACTTTCATTATTTTTGATTTTATTTTAAACTACAATCTATAACAATTTATAACAATCTATAACAATTTATAACTATTTGTAACAATCTATAACTATTTATAACTATTTGTAACAATTTATAACTATTTGTAACTATTTATAACAATCTATAACTATTGCCTCACAAAGTATTCAACAATTTTTCAAGGTCAGTTTGGGCGGTAATCACGCTGTTCATCGCCGAGATGTAATTGCTTTGCGCCTGCAAAAGGCTGGTATTGGCGGTGGTCACGTCGAGGCTTGATGCTACTCCCTGCCTGTATTTGCGTGTGATGCTTTCCAGCACCCTTTGCGACACTTCGAGCGCTTCTTTTTGAAGCGTAAACGTTTCGATGGCATTTTTCAGGTTGAAGCGCAACTGTTTTTCCTGCAATAGCAACTGTTCGCTTAGCAAGTCTTTGTTATTTTGCACCGTTTCCCGTCCTATTTTAGCCTGCTGAATCTTCGAATAGCGTTTTCCTGCGGCAAAAATCGGGATATTGGCTTGCAATACAATGACATTAGGCGGCGTCATGTCGAAAGAAGACGCTTTCAACTTGTAGGTGTAATTGTAAACCGCAGTTACGGTGGGCAAAATGGCTGCCTGTTCCAGTTTGATCTGCTTGTCGGCGAGTTCCATCTGCTTGTCAAGTAACAGTATGCTGTAATTGTTGTCAAGGTCGAAAGCCGTTACCAGCGTAGTTTGTGCGGAGGTTTCGTTCATCAGGTCGTTCAGTCCTTCTTTCAGAAGGATTTCGGTACTCATCTCCACTCCCAGATGAAATCGCAAGAGATTATATGCCAATTCGATAGCGCGTTCCACCATTTTGATGTTGTTCATCACCGAAGCCACTTGCACTGTCAGTTGGTCGGCATCGGTTTGTTCGGCTACGCCCACTTTCACCATGTCGGCAGTGTTTTTGGCAAGCGTTTCGATGTCGGCGAGGCTTTTTTCGAGAATCGTCTTGTTTTCCTGCGCCACCAATACGCCCAGATATGCCGAGCGAACCTGCTGTTTGATTTCCAGTTCGCTTTGCTGCTGCATGGTTTTCGACAGTTCTTCGCCAATTTTTGCCATTTTAACGCCTACCCAGTAACTGCCGCTAAAGAGCAACTGCGTTACCTGTGTCTGAAACGTGCTGGTTGGTTCCATCGAAATGTCGAAACCTCCGAAACTGGCGCTAAATCCCATCATGTTCTGATAGTCCAGCGTGGCGTTTATTTGCGGCAATCCGGCAGAGATGGTTTCCCAAACTTTCTTTTGCGATTCGGACACCGCCAATCCTGCGTTCCAGATAGTTTTGTTATTCACAGAGGCGTGTTCCTGCGCTTCCTTCAAGGTAAGTTGCAGGCTCGTCTGTTTCTCCTGCGGCGTTTGTGCCGGAGCGGCTATCCATGCGCTCACCCCAATCAGGCAGAAGATCATTTGCTTAAATCTGATTTTCATTGATACTATATTATATATTTACTGTATTACGGTGATAAACGAGTCGCCCCTTTGCCAAAGTCTTTTCCAGAATGGTCAAACCTTTTGGCGTACAAAGTCCCCGCAAATAAAAAACAACCATATTTTCAAAAATTTCAAGAAACGAGAATGTTTCCAGATTCCGGTTGTTCAGGCTAATGCTTTCTTGCTGCCTGTGCAAAATGACCGCAACGATTTCCGGATTCATGTCTTTACGGAAAACACCTTCATTCATCCCCTTTTTTATGAAGTCCGTCATCCCTTTGATCTTCTCATCGCCATAACCGACCACTAAATTTTTGTGCACCGCAGGATAATATCTCTTGATTTCTTCCATGAGGATAAATTTATGGGCTTGTGCAAGTTCGCTTCCCTGTTTGACCAAAACCAGGACCGCTTCCAGTACATTGTCGGATTTTTCAAAAACACCTTTGGCAAAACATTTGTTTTCAGCAACATGGTTTTCAATGCAAGCCACCAAAATTTCTTCCTTGTCCTTAAAATTTTCGTAGATGGTGCGTTTGGATATGCCTGCCTGCTTGGCAATATCATCCATCGTGGCGTTTTTCAACCCCACTTGCTGGAACAATTCCTTTGCCGTTGCTATAATACGTTCTTTAGTCATTTTTTCTATTAAAAATCCGCGACAAAGATAGGTAGAAAAATTGAAAAACAAAAAAAGTTTTCCGAGTTTTGTATTTTTTCCATTCAACAGAGCATACCGCCCTGTCGAAGGGTGTTTACCTTTCGCCAGCAAATTACGTGCCTGAATTAACATTTCTCCATCCATTGAGATAAAAATTTTGCACAAAAGTATTTTTTGCCCCAACAAACGGAAAGCAAAAATCGATGAACACGGCAAAATAAACGACAAAAAGGAGTAGGAAGGGGGTGAAAGGGTGAAAAGAGTCAAGCAAAGAGTTCACACTTGCCTGTTTTTCTTCTGCAAGTTACGTCTTTAATACGCAAACAGCGGATAATCCTTCATCAGCCGGTTGACTTTTTCCTTTACATTGCGGATGGATGCTTCGTTTTCGGGGTTGGACAGCACGGTGTCTATCATTTCCACGATTTCATACATGAGCGGTTCTTTGGCGCCGCGCGTAGTGATGGCGGGCGTACCCAAACGGATACCCGACGTTTGGAACGGCGAGCGCGAGTCAAACGGCACCATGTTCTTGTTGGTGGTGATATCCGCTTTTACCAAGGCATTTTCAGCCATTTTTCCGGTCAGTTCGGGGAAACGCTGGCGCAGGTCTATCAGCATACTGTGGTTGTCGGTGCCGCCCGAAATCACTTTGTAGCCCTTGTCTATCATTGCCTGTGCCATCACTGCGGCGTTTTTCTTCACCTGAACCACATAATCGCGGTAACTGTTTGTGAGCGCTTCGCCGAAGGCAACGGCTTTGGCGGCAATCACGTGTTCGAGCGGACCGCCTTGTGTACCCGGAAAAACTGCCGAATCCAGCAGTTGCGACATCATTTTCACCTCGCCTTTCGGAGTAGTCAGCCCCCAAGTATTGGCAAAATCCTTTCCAATCATAATAAGTCCACCGCGCGGACCGCGTAAGGTCTTGTGAGTAGTAGTGGTGACGATATGACAATGTGGAAACGGTCTGTTGAGCAGTCCTTTGGCTATCAAACCCGCAGGATGTGCAATATCTGCCATCAGTAAAGCGCCAATCTTATCAGCAATAGCACGCATGCGGGCATAATCCCAGTCGCGGGAATAGGCGGAGGCGCCTGCAATGATGACCTTCGGCTTTTCTTTCAACGCAGTGGCTTCCATTTGCTCGTAATCCACGAGTCCTGTCGCTTCATTCACCTTGTAGGACACGGGACGATAAAGCAAACCCGATGAATTGACGGGCGATCCGTGCGAAAGGTGTCCGCCGTGCGAAAGGTCGAAGCCCATGAAGGTGTCGCCCGGTTTGAGACAGGTAAGCAGCACAGCCGCATTGGCTTGTGCGCCCGAATGGGGCTGCACGTTCACATACGCCACGCCGAAAAGTTCTTTGGCACGGTCGATAGCGGCTTGTTCCACTTGGTCAATCACCTGACAGCCGCCATAATAACGATGACCGGGATAACCCTCTGCATACTTGTTGGTTAGACAAGTGCCCATTGCCTGCATCACTTGCTCGCTGACAAAATTTTCGGAAGCAATCAACTCAATGCCCGACTGCTGACGTTTGCGTTCTTCGTCTATCAAACTGAAAATCTGCGTATCTCTATTCATTTTGCACGATTTTTTGAAGGACAAAGATATTCTATATTTTGCATATTCAACTAAAAATTTATCAATTGAATGAAAAATAATTCCTTTTGTGTATATTTGCACCATCAAAAACAAAATATTTCACAGTATGAAAAGTAAAAAAGTGTTTTTAGAAATCGGCAGTATCAAAGGTAAAGGCACCGAAATAGAAGTGGATATGTGCAGTTACTCCTTTATGCGGGAAATTGACAATTATGGCAAAATCCGGTCAGACTTAATGGGAGGCAACATTTCGCTGGCGATAACGCAAATTCCACCAATCGGAATTCTTAACTGGGGCTTACGCAATATATATTTCAATGGGTTTGTTCATTTCAAAGACGATTCCGGACAAATAAGCGAAAGCCTCTCATTTGAAAATGCTGCCTGTGTGAACATGGTTATCAGCTACGAGAACGAGGGGCAGTCATATTTGGCGACTCAAATTACCTTGCAATCTGAAATTATCAACCTGCATGGCGACTATGTGCTGTTTAACCATTGGATGAGGGAAAAACCTGTTGCCACATATACCGACACGCCCGCACCACCGAAAGAAGTGAGCGCTTCGTTAAAAAAACATCTGCCTGACATTGATGCCACCTACGATGCATCATCCATCACTGCATATATGGTGCATGAAAACAAACAAATAGAACTGAAAAGCTTCGAAATGGACTTTGGACAGGAAGTTGACCACAATGTCGAGCCACAAAGCGAAGTAGTGGGAGGCATCGCCACGATAACACTGTTTGGAATGCCCGATGAATCCATTAACAGATGGATGATAAAAAAAGAATCGTGGAATGGCAAATTTCAGTTTGGCGACCCTCTTTCAGGCTATCCGATGACCATCGAATTTCAAGGTGCAGAATGTATCGGTTATTGTGTGCAGAGCCT
>JAITTD010000106.1 GCA_031287245.1 Bacteroidales bacterium | reverse complement strand
GCTTTGAGATTGAAAGCGAAAAAGGAATAAACATCAATAAATTGGACAAAGGTTGTTTGATTTTCAATACCGACCGCGAAAACGGCTATATTGTCGCCGTAGTGGATAATACCAACAAATGTGTGGAAGCGCAATATTGGATAGATGATTTTTTGCATATTCGCCCGCGAAAAGACGAATATTACAATACCCAAAATATAATGTCGTTGTGCAAAAACTTTGTCAAAACCGAATTACCACAACAGTTTGACGTTTCCAAAGCCGACCAAATAGAACTTTTAAATAAATCAGTGCAATTTTTCAAAGAGAAAGATAATTTCAACCTTGAAGAATTTGCCCATGAGGTAATCGGACAGCCCGAAGTAATAGAAAAATTCAATCAATACAAATCAGTGTATGCAAAGAAAAATAAAATAGAAATTGCCAATAATTTCACTATTTCCGACAGTGTAGTAAAGAAACAAGCACGTGCATTGAAAAGCGTCATCAAGTTGGATAATAATGTTCAAATCCATATACAAGGCAATCGTGATGTTGTAGAACAAGGTATTGACGAAAACGGTCGCAAGTATTACAAAATTTATTATCAGGAAGAAAGTTGAATAACATACAGATGAACATTTTTTTCACAAACAATCCGCTGTGGCACGAGAAGATAGGCAAAATTTATGCCCTTTTGGAACGTGTAAAGATTTCGGAAGAGCAGTCGAAAGATGTGTTGCACTTGCGAAGAGCCAATCGTATTTTATCGATTGGCTCTACTACCGCCATTGAAGGCAACCGGCTTACCACGCAGCAGGTTTTTGATGTGCTCAACGGTAAAGTGGTTTTAGCGCCCCTGCACGATATTAAGGAAGTGAAAAACGCTTTCGCGGCATACGAGCAAATCCCCGATTTAGACCCTTACAGCCTTGACGATTTTTTGAAGGCGCACCGTTTTATTACCGAAAATCTTGTGTCGGAATCCGGGCGGTTGCGCACGGTTGGCGTGGCGGTGGTCAACAGCCGCAGAGAAATTCTACATTCAGGAGCAGATTTTAAGGAAGTGCCGACATTGATTGCCGAACTGCTCGAATGGGGAAAAACCACTGATACACATGCACTTATCAAAAGTTCGGCAATGCACTTTATGATTGAGCATATCCACCCGTTTCGCGATGGCAACGGGCGAATCGGGCGGCTTTGGCAAACACTCGTGCTGAACAAGTGGCATCCGCTTTTTGAGTGGATGCCTGTGGAAACAATGATTTATTACAATCAGGCAAAATATTACGAAGCATTGCAACAATCGCACACCAACGGCGTAGATTGCCGTCCGTTTATAGATTTTATGCTCGAAACAATAGAAAAATCTATGTATCAATATATAGATGACGACACCGTAAAACATCAAAATGGTGGTGTAAATGGTGGTGTAAATGGTGGTGTAAATGCAACCCAAAAGGAAATTCTCTCTTTAATAAAGGAAAATTCGCAAATCAGAACTTATGAAATGGCGCAGAAACTGTTAAAACCGGTTCGTACAATAGAAAATAATTTACGCCAATTAAAGGAAAGGGGAATAATAGCCCGTATAGGAAGCGACAAAACAGGATATTGGAAAGTAAATTAGAATTTATGCCCGAACGACAATATTATGCTCAATTACAATTTTACAAGCGGAACCGAGAACAATGCCATCACAAACATCTATTACAGAGGGCTGTTGCGGTCGTGTAACTATCGTTGTGGGTATTGTCCCTTTGCCAAAAGTCAGATGTCGGTTGCCGAGCAGGAGAATGACCATAAAATGCTGAACAGTTTCATTGATTGGGTTGAACACCACAAGCATATCCGCAATATCATGATACTGCCTTATGGGGAAGCGTTGATTCATCCGTATTATCAGGAGGGTATCGCTCGTTTGGCACGACTGCCGCATATTGAAGGCGTCGGCATTCAGACCAACCTGTCGTTTGCGCCTCAGCGGTTCATGATGGGGTTTCCTCTGTTCAAAATCAGGATTTGGGCAAGTTTCCATCCCGAAATGACCGGCGTGGACGAGTTTGTGGGAAAGATTCATTGGCTGCAAGCACATCAGGCAGGAGTTTGTGTCGGAGTAGTGGGCAATCCGGCAAACGAGGACGTTATTCGGACATTGCGCCAAAAACTTTCGCCGACCATTTATCTGTTTGTCAATGCTATGCAGGGACTTACACGCCGCCTAACCGCCTCAGAGCAACGCTTTTTCTCCTCCATCGACAACCTTTTTCTCTACGACCTGCACCCGCCCCGCGCGGATTACGCCGTATGCGATGGCGGTCGAACTACGACATTCTTCAACGAACGCGGCGTTTTTGCCTGTCCGCGAAGCCAAGCGTTGTGGAGTGCCAACAAGCCATGCGAACGCAAAATATGCGATTGTTACATTGCATACAGTAACCTGAAAAACAGTCGATTACGGCAAATGATGGGAGAAGGCGCCTTTTGGCGTATCCCTGAAAAACGCGCTGTCCATGCCATCTTCTTTGATATTGACGGCACACTGACCGATGCCAACGGCAATATCCCGCCCGCTTACAGCCACGCATTGGAGCATCTTGCCCGCACCATCCCGTTGTATCTCGCCACCTCGCTGCCTGAGGAATATGCGCGGCAAACATTGGGCACGCTGTGGGGCTTGTTTCGTGGCGGGGTATTTGCAGATGGCGCTCATATCCGCAGTGGCGGAGATGATGAGTACATACCGGTACTACCACTTCCGAATATTGCGATGCCTGCCAGCACCAAAGTCACCGCATACCGCGCCCCCGACGGAAGTTTGTACAAATATGCCCTCACGGCAAAATCGGCGTCTGACGTGCAACAGTTGTACAAAACGCTCCACAGCGACAACTATCGCCTTTTTCAAGAAAATTGCCTGCTCACCATCGTTGACCGAAACGCCGACAAAGCCACCGGACTGCGCCGTATATGCGCCCAAGCCGGCATTGATCCTGCCCAAACTCTCGCTGTGGGCAATTCTGCACACGATGCGCCCATGTTGTCAGCAGCAGGATACTCCTGCGCGGTGCTTACCGCCGCCGAATCCCTGAAAAATCATGCCGACTGGACATTGAACCCTGACGGACTGGCAGCGTTTATAGCGTAAATAGAAATTACGAATTAAAAATTACGAATTACGAGGTGTCTTGTCGGACAATTACGAATTGATTCCAATTTTCTTCAAAAAAACCCCCATTTCTTTGTGTTTTTTCAAAATAATATGTATTTTTGTATCGAATAAATAAAATTACAATTCATTTAATCAGTCAATTATGGATAATAGTGAAATAATATGTCATTGTATGCAGGTGACACGGGGCGAAATCATTGACGCCATCAAGGCGGGTAGTCTTAAAACAGTTGAAGAAGTTGGCGATGCGACCAATGCCGGAACCGGATGCGGCGGCTGCCAGCCGATTATTCAGGAAATTTTAGACGAAATAAACGGTTAATATGGCGAAACCAACTTTATTGGCTCTTGCAGCAGGCATGGGCAGCCGCTATGGCGGGCTTAAACAGATTGATACCTTGGGACCCGGCGGGGAAACAATTATCGATTATTCCATTTACGACGCCATCAGAGCCGGATTCGGCAAAGTAGTGATGGTGATACGTAAAAGTATCGAAGAAGATTTCAAACAGGTCTTTTTCAAGAAATACAGCGGTAAAATCGACATCGAATACGTGTTGCAGGAGATTGACTATGTGCCGGCTGGGCTAAGTTATCATCCCGAGCGTGTGAAACCGTGGGGAACGGCTCATGCTGTGCTGATGGCTGCCGAGACTATCAAAGAGCCATTTTGCGTCATCAATGGCGACGATTTTTATGGTGCCGACGCCTTTATGCAAATGGCGACTTATCTGAACCGGCAGAAGCCGGAGGATACCAACTTTTGCATGGTGGGATACCTTCTGGCACACACCTTATCGGATTATGGATATGTGGCACGCGGCATCTGCACCGCCGACGAGAACGGATTTCTGCAAAATGTGACCGAATGTACGCAAATAAAGCGCATTGGCAGCGTGATTTGCTACAAAGACGCGCAAGAAGTCAATCATCCTCTTTCCGACGAACAGATTGTTTCGATGAATTTTTGGGGATTTACGCCTGCCTATTTCAAGGAATTGACGATAGCCGTTGAAAAATTCATCCGCGAGCGGGGCTACGACCTGAAATCGGAACTGTACATCCCCTCAGTGGTGAGCGAACTCATCAACAGCAAGAAAGTGAGCGTGAAAATGCTCAACAGCGCCGCCGAATGGTTTGGCGTCACCTACAAGGAAGACCGCTCGTATGTGGTCGAAAGGCTCAAATCGCTTACCGACAAGGGCATTTACCCCAGCCCGCTGTGGAAATAGGCTTTACAGCACCAACATGGCGTCGCCGAAAGTACCAAAATTGTACTTTTCCTTGACGGCTGTGTTGTAAACATCCATCAGCAAGTCGTAACCGGTAAATGACGAGGTCATCATCATCATAGTGGACACAGGCAGGTGAAAATTGGTAACAAATGCCGTAGGAACAGTGACTTCATAAGGCGGGAAAAGGAACTTGTTGGTCCACATATCGGCGGGTTTCAGTTTGCCGTTGGTGGACACGGAACTTTCCAGTGTCCGCAGCACGGTGGTGCCCACAGCGCAAACTTCCGCTTTTCTGTCTTTCGCTGCATTGATCGTGTTCGCCGCTTCTTCGGTGATAATCATCTGCTCGGAATCCATCTTGTGTTTGGTGAGGTCTTCCACGTCCACGCTGCGAAAATTGCCCAATCCCATGTGAAGGGTGACTTCTGTTGTGTCTATTCCTTTTATTTCAAAGCGTTTCAGCAACTCGCGGCTGAAATGCAAGCCTGCGCAAGGAGCCGCAACGGCGCCTTCATGCTTGGCAAAAATGGTCTGGTAACGGTCTTTGTCGTCTGCGGTGAGTTCCCGCTTGAGCGCTTTGGGAATGGGCGTTTTTCCCATCCCGAACAGGATACTTTTGAACTTTTCGTGGTCGCCGTCAAAAAGGAAACGGAGCGTACGTCCACGCGAAGTGGTATTGTCAATCACTTCTGCCACCAAGGCGTCATTGTCGCCAAAATAGAGTTTGTTGCCGATACGGATTTTGCGTGCCGGATCAACCAGCACATCCCACAGACGCTGCTCGGGATTCAGTTCGCGCAGCAAAAATACTTCAATCTGTGCGCCGGTTTTTTCCTTGTTTCCGTAAAGTCGCGCGGGAAAAACCTTGGTGTTGTTCAGCACCATGATATCGCCTTCTTTGAAATAGTCGATAATATCCTTGAACTTGCGATGTTCAATGCGGTTAGACTGCCTGTTGATAACCATCAGACGTGCTTCATCTCTAAGCGGCGTCGGATATTTGGAAATCAATTCCGGCGGAAGATGGAATTTGTACTGTGAAAGTCGCATAATTATTTTAGGTTTAGGGTTATGGATTCATTACTATTTATATTTTTCAATACTTGCTCAAACAGTTCAGGCGATAGAGCGTCGTCCACGTGAAAACAGCCGACGGCGGTTCTTCGCAATGCTGTCAAGCAAGCGCCGCTTTGCAACGAAGCGCCCAAGTCGCGGGCAAACGCCCGAACATAAGTGCCTTTGCTGCATCGCATTTTTATCTCAACAACAGGCAGTTCAAAACGGATGATTTCCAAACTGCTGATATTGACAGGATTTGGAGGTAATTCAATGTCCGAACCTTGTCTGGCAAGCGTATATGCACGTTTTCCCTGCACATATTTTGCCGAAAACAACGGCGGCACCTGCTGCGTCACTCCCAAAAAACTTTCCAACGCTTTATTCGTCATTTCCCTTGTGATGTGTTCAAAAGGGAATACAGCGTTGGTTTCTGTTTCCAAATCGCAGGACAAAGTGGTGCGCCCCAATTCGAGGGTGGCAATATACTCTTTGTCCATATCTGTCCACTCGTTGATGCGTTTTGTCGCTTTTCCCGAGCAGACTATCATCAATCCGGTGGCAAGCGGGTCGAGGGTTCCGGCGTGTCCTACCTTCAACTTCTTTATCTTCACCTTGTGGGTAATCAGATTGCGGCACTTGCGTACCACATCAAATGACGTCCACCACAAGGGTTTATCTATCAAAATCACCTGACCGGTGATAAAATCTTCAACGACAGTACTATCGGGGTTAAACAGATGGATGAGGGTTTCGTTTTGCTGCATCCTTTTAACCGAAAATGAGTACTGCTGTGCCTGCGAGGGCGCAATAACCGGCAAACCATATCAGTTTACCCCTTTTTACCAAGTTCAGCATCCATGAACAGGCAATGAAACCTGAAACAAATGCGGCTACAAATCCTGTCAACAGTGCGATAGTTGGTATTCCTGAGGCTTCTGCCGTAAATTCGCCTTTCACCAAGTCGAGCAGACATTCTCCCAAGATGGGCGCCAATACCATCAGGAAAGAAAACTTCGCCACATTCTCTTTCTTGTTGCCCAACAGAATGCCGGTTGAAATGGTTGTGCCCGAGCGCGAAAGACCGGGCATCACCGCGATGGCTTGTGAAATGCCGATAATCACAGCATCCCGAAAGGTGATTTTTTCCTTGTTGCGCGGCTTGGCATAATAGGCAAAACTGAGCAGAGCGGCAGTCGCCAACAGCATGATGCCCACCACTGTCAGGCTTTGAAACAGGACTTCTATCTCATCCTTGAAAAAGAGTCCTGCGATTCCCACCGGAATGGCAGAAATGGCTAATTTAGCGATAAACTGCGTTTCGTCGTTCCACGCAAACCGGAAAAGCCCCTGCAACAAGGCAAGAATTTCCTTGCGCAGCACTATGACTGTGCTTAACACTGTGGCAGCATGAACAGCCACATCGAAAGTGAGGTTATCCTGCACTTCTACCCCCAGCAAAGCCTGCCCTATTTGCAAATGCCCGCTACTGCTTACCGGCAAAAATTCCGTAAGACCTTGAACGATACCTAAAATGAGCGCTTCCAAGCAATCCATAGAATGGTGAATATCCGATATTGGACGGATTAAAATATTCGGTACAAAAAATGTGCCGTAAAAATCAGAAATTAAGCAGATAAATCAAAAAAATGCATTTTTTAAAAAAATGTATTGTGAAATTAAAAATTTGTTCTACCTTTGCAGCGCTTATTTGAAGAAATAAGTAATAGTTATTCCTCAGTAGCTCAGTTGGTTAGAGCACCTGACTGTTAATCAGGGGGTCGTAGGTTCAAGTCCTACCTGGGGAGCAAAACGGGACATTTGTGATTCACGCTCCGTTTCTCTTTCGACCGCCCGAACTTTGCCAGTTTGCTGTGCACCATACGCCCTTCAAAATAGGTGTTGGTCAAATCGTAAAGAATGATTTTGTCCTCTATATCAAACAGTTCGTTGGTGCGTACGGACAGATATTGTTCTATTCTGTCCTTCAAGCCGTATAACTTGTGAGAAATGCGGTACAGGCGGGCTTTGGTATTTCATCCTGTTACTCTCACCAATTTTGCGAATTTCAGCAACAGTTGTTTTTGTCCTGCCTCGTTAAAGTGAATCATCACTTTGGTGTTGGGTCCGTCATCCTCTAAACTAAGCACTTTCCCGCGTCCGAAACGTTGATGATCTACTGTCATTCCGGGTCGTATGTCGTCCGGATTGGTGGCTTGTTGTGTGGATGCGGTAAATTCGGTACGCGCCTTATCCAAAGGCTTGAAATTCGGTGTTACCGGATTGCCGGCAGCGGATTTTGGCTTCATACTGAACGAAGGCGCAAACACAGGATTCGAATAGTTGGGAATGATGCATTGCACATTGCCGTTGACAGAAAATTCCAGATATTGAACGTCAATTTCTTTGATGAAGCGGCTTGGCGATGATACGGACATGGAACCCCAGCGAAAACGGCTGCCTGCACTCGACAGGAACAGGTTTCGCTTTGCACGTGTGAGGGCTACGTAAAAAAGCCGTCGTTCCTCCTCTATATCCTGCATGGAATTGATTGCCATCTGCGAAGGGAACAGGTTTTCCTCCAATCCTACGATATACACCACCTCAAATTCTAATCCTTTCGAGGCGTGTATGGTCATCATGCTTATTTTGTCGTTGTCCTCTTCCGCTTGATCTGCATTGGTGAGCAATGCCACGTTAGCGAGGTACTGGTCTAAGCCTACCAAGCCGTTGTCCGTGGTATTTTCCGTTACAAACTCGCGAATACCGTTCAACAACTCGTCAATATTCTGCAAACGGCTAATGTTTTCAGGAGTTTTCTCCGCTTGAAGCGATGAAATGATACCGGTGGCAATCACCATGCGATGTAGCAGTTCGTAAGCATCCAGTATGGTGCAATCTTTGGCAAAAGATTGCATGAAATTGATGAATTTCCACAGTTTTGTGCGGGTGGCAGGCGATATGTCGGGCGCTAACTGGGGCGCCTGCACTGCGACTTCCCAAAGCGACAGGTTGCGTGCATTGGCAACCGCTTCCAGACGGCTGAGCGTGGTATTGCCGATGCCACGAGCCGGAAAATTGATGATACGCCTGAAAGCCTCGTCATCCTTGGGGTTTATCAACAAGCGACCGTAAGCCAGTATGTCCTTCACCTCCTTGCGTTCGTAGAACGACAGCCCGCCGAATATCCGGTAAGGCAGGTTGCGCTTGCGCAGCGCTTCTTCAAAAATTCGCGACTGTGCATTGGTGCGGTACAGAATGGCGAAATTCTTGTGTTCCAACTGATGCTGGTACTTCATTTCCGTGATGGACGCAGCCACCACATAGCCTTCCTCCTGGTCGGTGCTCACATTGAACACCCGAATGAGGTCGCCGTTTTGATTTTCGGAAAATACCTCTTTTTTAATTCGGTACTGATTCTTGGCAATCAATGTATTGGCAGCATTCACGATGGTTTGCGTCGAACGATAGTTCTGTTCCAACTTGAACATTCGATAGTTGGGATAATCGTTCCTGAAATTCAGGATGTTTTCGATGCGTGCACCGCGAAAGGCGTAGATACTTTGGGCATCGTCGCCCACCACGCAGATGTTGCACCGCTGTTGCGCCAATTTTTTCACAATCATATACTGCGCCGAATTGGTGTCCTGATATTCGTCCACAAGGATATAGCGGTAAAAACGCTGATATTTGTCCAAAATTTCGGGATGGTCGCGAAAAAGGATGTTGGTATTGACCAGAATATCGTCAAAATCCATCGCATCGGCTTTGGTGCACCGCTGCTGGTAGGATTTGTATATCTGTCCGGTGAGAGGACGCCTTGCAGCGCTGTCTTGCAGGGTTAATTCCGAATGGGTTCCGTAAGCGGCCGCTGTGACAAGATTGTTTTTGGCGGATGATATGCGGTTATACACGTCGTTTGCCTTATAAATGCTGTCGTCCAAGTGCATATCCTTGATAATTTGCCTGACCACATTTTTGGAATCCTGCGCATCGTAGATGGAAAAATTGGATGTGAAGCCTATTGCAGCCGCTTCTGAACGCAGAATACGTGCAAACACCGAGTGAAACGTGCCCATCCAAAGGCGACGGGCTTGTTCTTCGCCTACCAGTTTGGCGATACGCTCCTTCATCTCCTTGGCAGCCTTATTGGTAAAGGTTAATGCAAGGATACTTCCCGGCGTTATACCCTGTGTTAAAAGGTAAGCAATGCGGTAGGTCAACACGCGCGTCTTGCCCGAACCGGCGCCAGCGATGATAAGTGATGGACCGTTATAGTTCACCACCGCCTCTCGCTGTGTGTCATTCAATTCATGAAGGAAATCTGTCATCCATTTTTCTTCCGTTATTTTGCTTGCTCGGCGTTAAAATATCCTTCTTCCATCAGGGAAATGAAACTCAGCAATGCGCCCCAGTGGTAGAATTTATCGCTGTTACTCACATCGTCGCCTGCGCCTGTTTCGGTGCTGTAATTTTCATACACGTAGCCATCAGACAGCCACGATTTCAGTATCAGCGCTTTGCTTTTGTCGGCTAATGCTTTTCGCGCTTCGGGCAGGTCGTAGTTGCGCAATCCCATATAGACCAAGAAATTCATTGGCGCCCAAATACGTCCGCGCCAGTAGGTATTGTCCTTGTAGGCGGGGTCGTTGCGCGGTGTTGCGGGAATCACCCAGTCGCCCCAAAATTCGTCGGGGTTGAACAAATGTTCGTCCACCATACGTTTGGCTTGTGCCTGTGTGGGTGCGTTTGCCAGCATCGGGTAGAAATTGGTCGGCGAAATGCGATTGTTCAGGACTTTCGTGTCAGTGTGCCGATTGTAGTACATTCCGCGTTGTTCGTCCCACAGCGCGGCGATATTGCGGCGGTAGCGGTCACCGCGCGTTTTCAGTTCGCCGGCATCTCGGCTGTGCCCCAGTTCGCGGGCAATTTTCTCCAAGCATTCGCAGTCCATAACATACAAACCATTCAGTCCGGCATCGTTCAGTTTGAGGATATGCTGCTCGGTGTCGAAAGCGATGTCGTCATACATGTGAGAATTGTCCAATCCCGACTCCAACGCGCCGCCAAACCTTTCGTTGACGCCTTCCAGTTCCCAATAGCGGTAAGTGACGGGTGCAAAGGGCGAACTGCCCCAACATAACAGCCCTTCGCTCTGGCGGCTTTTGTCCCACCAGCGATTCCATGCCAATAATTTGGAATACAGCAGTTCCAGAAACCATTTTTCCTGATATTTTTCATAGATAGTCCACACAGCCAGCGAGCCTACGGGTGGTTGCGAGCGGTCGCGCGATTTGTAGCCGCTTTCGGTATAGAAATTCGGTACAAATCCTTCTTCGGTGATGCCATTGGTGATTTCCACCGCGTTGGCATAAGCCAGTTCTTTGTTGCCGGTGGCGAACATCATGGAAGCAAAATAGGTGTCCCAACAGAAGAGCACAAATCCGCCGTAATTCGGATTGGCGCTCCATCCAACGTTCCAGTTGCGGCTCACCGGCGTGATAACGCGCCGAATGGTGGGGTCGTAAATGTTGTCCCATGCCAGCACATTTTGCATGGCATTATACACTTCGTAGGAATCGCCGAATTTTTGTTTGTTGACGGCTACAAACTCATCGGAATGCTTTTGAATGAAGGCTTGTGCCTCATCCTGAGTGATTTCACCATCACTGCAAATCACCGCAGGCTGGTCGGCTACCATGATGATGTCCTTGCCTTTGGTGTCCACATAAGTGCCTGTGACAGCACCGTTTAATTCAAATCCTGCGTTAAGTGGCGTCAACGTAAAATGTGTACCATCCACTTTGGTTCGGTTGGCACGCAGCCACACGTATTTAGGCGTAACAGTGAGTTTGCCGCCTTTTGCACAGTCCGGCAAAGGTGTCACCAAAATCACATTTTTATGTCCTTCCGCTGCACTTTGCACCCGCAGTTTGATGCCGTGCCATTCCACCAGCAAGTCGGTGTAAGCGCCGTCATACGTGTGTGCTCCGGGGTGCAGGATGGGCGCATCGTTGGCGCGTTCGCCTATGCGAAATTCGCCGGCACGATTGCCATTGCGGTCAATCAGATTCAAATCAAGGGCTATGCCGTGGGGAAGCAGTACATGGGTAAGCACGCTGCGGGTATCCCACGTGTTCCAGCCTGAGCTGATACTGCGTTGCATCGCGTCATACAGCGCTTCGGGCGTCTGTGTTGCGTCGCGTTGCGTCTGTGCGGACTCGCCGCAGGACGCCAATAATACGCACAAGGCGATGAGAACTCTTGTCATGAATAAAAATTTAAATTCTTTAAAAACGGCAAAAGTAGATAAAAATTCGGATATTTACAAACGTGCAAAACGAAAAAATGAAGAAATATAAAATAAAAGTAGTATTTTTGTGCAAAATTAAAAAACGTATGAACACAGCACTTATTGAAATAAAAAATGATTATGCAGAAAGCATTTTGCAGGGGCTTGTCAATCTGAAAGCAATACGTATTGTAAAACGTGAAAAGGTGGCGCTTTTGAAAAAGGAAAAACTTTCGACACGTTTTGCAGGTTGTTTGAAACTTACCGATGTAGAGTATGAAAGCATGCAAAATCAACTGAAAGAAATGCGTAGCGAATGGGAACGGAATATCTATTAGACTCCAATGTAATCATTGGTTTTTTGGACAACAAAATTACACCTTCGGGAATGAAATTTGTTGCAAAAGTTGTAGATAAACTTTCCAATATCTCGGTAATTTCAAAAATAGAAGTCTTGCGTTTCAAAGCAGCATCTTCGACAGAAAAGATTTTGGAAGATTTCGCCAATTACTCGGTTGTATATCAATTGGACGAAGATGTTGTAGAAAAAACCATAGAAATTTGTCGAAAACACAAAATAAAACTGCCGGATGCAATCATCGCGGCAACTTGTTTAGTTCATCGTTTTGTGTTGCTGACAAGAAATGTTGTGGATTTTAAAAACATTGACAATCTAAATATTGTAAATCCATGGGAGTTGTAATAAAAATAACTTTTTCAAGAAAGTTTGCAATTGGATGAAAAAAAGTGCAATTTTGTCCCGAATTTTTAAAAATTTTTAAACCCTTGTTTTATGATACAGCAGCGGATAAGGAGTTTTTTGATGGGGTTTCTCATGTTATTGAACACGGGATTCGTCATGGCGCAAGTCAAACCGGTTGAAGAACTGACGCAGGATAATATCTTGTCGTTGAGTTTCGATGAATTGACGGCTTATTCGTTGGAAGACATCGTAAAAATGGCAGCAATCGTTGGCGTTTCCATCGACGATTTGTACAATAGAACCTTCAACAAAGGCGTTTCCATTGCGTCGAAGCACGAAGAGAATTATTTTGATACGCCGCTTTCCACCTCGGTGCTCACGGCGGAAGATATAGAACGCGCAGGCGTCATGTCCATTCCCGAAATGTTGCGTTTGATGCCGGGGGTGATTGTGCGCGAGAAATCCAACGGCAACTACGATGTGAAAATTCGCGGCAGCAATTCCATTGACGGTCAGCAAAGTCTTTTTTCCGAAAACACGCTGACACTGGTGATGATAGACGGGCGTATTGTATATTCCTGCATCACAGGAGGGACATTTTGGGAGGCGCTCCCCATCGGAATCAGGGATATTGAACGGATTGAAGTGATTCGCGGCGCTGCCAGCGTTTTGTATGGCGCCAATGCTGTGACAGGTGTTATTAACATTATCACCAAAAAATCATCGCCTGAGAAAGTCTCCATCGAGGCAAATTCTTCCAACGGAATATTGCTGCACACCCCTTACGACGGAATAGGAAGCATGGGAAGTCAAAACCTGTCGGTATTTGTCAATTCCAGCGAACGGTTAAAATTCAGAATAGCAGCCAATGTTACGGACAGGGACAGAACACAGTCGGATATTTATTTCTACACCAACCCTGTGGGCTACCATCCGGTTGATTCTGTAGCGGTTTACGGGTCAGACCCAAAAAAAATGTTCAGTAACCCCAAAAAAGCCATTAAAGCGATGGGCGCTACCGGACTTGTTTCATACCGGCTCAACGACAATATCCGGTTCGATTTGACGGCAGGGCTTCAAAAATCCAGCGCTATCATCACCGGCATGGAAATATTCTTTTTTGCCCATACGGAACGTGTCAGCAACTCTCAATTTTTCAACCTGCAAACCAAAATTTACGATTTCGATATCCACCTCGATCATGCGTGGGGGAGGGACGATATAGTGAAAGGCTTGCCCGGTATGAGTGCAGGCAGATCTACCACGAACCTGAATGTAGAATACAAGAAACACTGGAACAATTTAATGTTCAATGCAGGATTGGCTGCGGTATATAATTCCCTGAAAGAAAATCCCGCCGGATCCTTTTATAAAGGAACGCAGACATTATACTCCTGGTCGCCCAACATTCATCTGGATTATCAGGCGACCGAAAAATTACGCTTGATTGCCGGCATACGGCTTGAAAACAACAAAATTCCCACCAAACCGTATCTCACGTGGCAATTGGTGGGTAGTTATAAATTCAGCGAAAACAGCATTCTTCGCGCCGTCTATTCGCGGGCTAACCGCAGTCCGTTTATGCTCGACATGAATTTCGATTCTTCTGTAGCCATGAAAACCAATCCGACAAACACACGATGGACCGATGTGTACATGGAAGGAGACAAGAAACTGAAATTAGTGGTGGCTGACATGGTGGAAGCAGGATATCGCCAAAAAATAGGCAAACACATTCTGGTGACTTTGGAACTGTTCCATTCGCAGGTAAGCGGATACAATGCGCCTGTTATGAAAGAATTTGGCGCCTGGATAGATTTTACCGATTTAGACGCGGCAGCAGTTTTGGCAGGCAAAATGCCGACCGTGAGTTACGCCAAATTATATTACAATTTTCAGAATATTCCTGAAAAACAGATGCAAACAGGCGGGACAGCAGGATTGGGAATCGTAGTGGATGGATTGAGTTTCCGTTTGTGGGGTACCTTACAGCAAACGACTACCCAAAACCATAATATCAATCCGGCTACGATGAAACAGATGGGAGATTTACTGGGTGCTGATGTGTATCCATATATGGTCGCTATCGCTCTTGGTTTGCCAAAACCGCCCATGAAATACGACAAAGGCAACGGTTATTTTTTGGTGACGAACGACGATATCTCTCCCAATTATGTGAATACCACTTCCAAATCAACTCCTTCTTTTTATGGCGGCTACGAAGTCAATTGGCGGTTTATCAAACACTTTTCATTGTTTTCCAGCGGTTATACTTACAGCCGGCATGAATTTTCCGACCGACTTTCCGACCAAACTTTCCCTATTCACGCCAAACTGCTGATGAATGGCAAAATAGCCTATCATTTTCAAGAAAGCAACCAACTGTTCCTGTCTGTCAACAACATACTGAACGCAACCGATACCGAATATGGCTTTTTGGACAGAACAGGAATGCAAATCGTTGTGGGCTTGAATGTTAAATTTTAAATTACGAAAAAGTACCTGTTAGGGACACGTAATTCGTAATTTTTAATTCGTAATTGAGATTCATCGGTTTGTGATAACAAATCGATAATCTCCCGATTCGAGCGAAACAGTCAGTTTGTCACCGGAAATGCTGCCATCGCGAATGCCTTTGCTGCCACTCACATAAGTGGAATTTTCCCATACGGTCTTACCGCTTTCCGTCACTTTCAACTGCTGCAAACCGCCGATGGGCAGCACCAGAGTAGCGGTGGTGTTTGCCGGAATGCCGACATGACAGGCGTACTGCTCTCCCTGCCGTTCCCAACCTGCAACGATTTTTCCGGATACCGTGTTCAACGAGGCTTTCGCTGAGCGAAGACCGTCGGGCATGTAGGGTTGCAGGTGGATATGCTTGTAGCCGGGCGTTGTTCTCCCTTCCATCGGCGATTGTATGCCTGCCAAATATTTATAGAAAAATTCCGTCACCGAGCCGAACATTTGATGGTTGTGCGAAGCGCCGCCCTGCCAGTCTTCCAGCAAGGTGGTGCTGTTGTTGCGAATCCAGTAGCCGTAACCGGGGTAAGTTTCCTGCGTTGCCACAGCGTATGCCAAGTCCGCATGTCCGGCCTCGGTGAGTTGTCCCCACAAGAACTTTGTGCCAATCATGCCTGTGTTCAGGTGATTGTTGCGTTGGTGAATATCGTCAACAATGGTCTGCATCACACGTTCCTTACAGGAGTCGGGCACCAAATCGCCTGCCAGGGCAACCAACTGGTAGGTTTGAAAGGTTGAATCCAATCCGTAAAGAGCGGTTTCCTTCCGAAGAAATTGTTTGTTGAAGGCTTGTTGGATGGTGTCGCACAACAGGGCATACTGTTTTGCATCGTCGGGATAACCGAGTTGGGTGGCAATTTGCGACATCAACTGTGTGTCATAGTAGTAATAAAACGTATTCACCACGTCATGGTTCGGGCAATCGCCTCTGCCCGGCGAGCACCATTCGCCCAAAGAGTACCAAAAATCCTCAAAATAGTTGATGATATAAGGCTGTTCCGGTTTGGTGTCGGTACGCGCTTTGTTTTTCAGATAGGCAATGTACCTTTTCATGGTGGGATAATGCTCTTTGAGCATCTGCGTGTCGCCGTAATAGTTGTACATCCACCAGGGTATCAGCACATAGGCGCTTCCCCATCCGATGCCGCCGCCCATGCCGCCTACAATAGGGGGTGAAGTGTTGGGTATTCGCCCGTCAGGTTCTTGTGAGTCGCGCATATCGTTGAGCCATTTGGTGTAGAACGATGCCATTTGGAAATCGTGCATGGACGCTTCAGCCTCCACTTGTCCGTCGCCATTGTAAGCGCCTTTTTCGCGATGCGGACAATCGGTGGGATAGCCGACCAAATTGCCCTTTTGCGCCCACACACCGATTTTGTGAATTTCGTTGAGCAGTTCGTTGGACGAGGTAAATTCGCCGTTATCTTCCACATTCGAGCGCACTACCCGCCCTTCCACTTTCAGCGAGGCAAGCGCGACACTATCGCTCACAGCCACTTCGACATAACGGAAGCCGGTGTAGAAAAAACGCGGCTCAAACACTTCCTCTTCACTGCCTTTCAGCGAAAAATCTGTCCATACATTCCTGTGATAGTCATGCATGTCGTTGAATGTATCGCCTTCCTCCAAATTCTTTGGAAACCGGTTGTTGTTCAGCGTTTCAGTGCCTCTGATGCGTAGTGTTTGTCCCGCAGCGCCCTTCACTGTGATGCGCCACCAACCGGCTATGTTTTGCCCAAGGTCAAACAAATAGGTCTTTTCGGAAGGTCGTGTGGAAGCAACAGGGGTCAAAGTTTCCGTAATTCTGATGGGAATGGATTGCCATTTTATCTTACCGCCCGGGCTGGGTACTACGGCAGCCTCTTTCCAGCCGCTGTCATCCAGGTCGGCAGTTGCCCAACCGTCTATTTCCTTCCGGGCATCGTAATCTTCGCCACCATAAATGTTGTTAAAGCAGACAGGACCGGCGGTGTATTTCCACCCTTCGCCGGAAGTGAACAGTTCGTTACTGCCGTCTTTATATGTTACGTACATTTGCAAGGCAAAACAGGGATTTCCCAACTGTGTGCCGTCCCAACAATAGCGTCCCTTTTCTTTTTGCATATTGTAGGCGCCGTTGCCAAGCATCACGCCAAAGGCGTTAGTGCCGGTCTGCAACAGCGCTGTGACATCATAAGCAGAATACAACACCGTTCTGCGATAATCGCTCACGGAAGGGTTCAGCACATCCTCGCCCACTTTTTGCCCGTTCAGGTACAATTCGTAAATGCCTGCTGCTGTAGAATAGATGTATGCTTCCTTCACTTTTTTGTTGATGCTGAAAGTGGTGCGGAACAAAGGACTGTTCTGCATGATTTTTTCTTTCGTGCTCACCCATTGCGCCTTCCACTCGTCTTGCCGCAGCAATCCGGTACGGAAACAGGCAGGCTTGCTCCATATCTCGCTGCCATTCACCTTCACGCCGACCTGCCAGTAATAGGCATGATTTCCGACAAGCGGTTGCCCTGCATACTCCACATGGGTGGAATGATCCGAATCCGTCCAGCCGGAATCCCAGTGATTACCTGTTTTGCTACGCAACTCGTCCGCCTTGTCGCTCACCACCACGCGGTAAGCCTGCTGATAAACGCCGCGCTCACCGGCAGCATCTATTATCCACGAAAAACGAGGATGCTCCACATCCACCCCCAACGGATTGGTTAAATACTCGCAACTCAATTTGTCCACAGACAAAGATGGCGTACAGCCGCCAACAATGCAGGCGGCAATGGCAAAAACTACCGATTTCAGATTCATGATGATTCAAATGATTTCAACGGACAAATGTAGAGGAAAATGTTGAGTATCCAAAATTTATTTGGGGGCAGAATCAACGCATTCAAAATTCGCTTGTTACACCGAATCACTTTCTCTGAAAATTTTTGCGTCCCTTGACAAGGGAAAATAGCACCGAGGCCTCGGCGAGGGTGTCCCTTGACAAGGGACCGCTGTTTTCGCCGCATTCCGAATGATTTACTCAGGTCATACCAAATCTTTGCAGCATTCATGAAGCACAATGTTAAATCATCATCCTGTCATTTTAAACGGCTATTTTTCTTCTGTGTTTATCCCCTACAAAACACACAGGCAAATAACCGAAAGCAATTTTTTCCAGATCTGTCAATGGTTGCAGTATTCTCACATTGGTTTCAGAAGCGGTAATGTTGAGCGGAAATTCCAAATATGAAGGAAACAACCGACTTTTCACTATTCGTCTCGTATCTACCATGGTGAAGCCTTGTTTGTATGCTCTGAGTTTTCTGGTGGTCACCCCCCAGTGGATAGTATTCGTATGGTAATCGTATAATCCTTTGTTGTCTCCTTGCTGCACTGCAAAGAGCATATTAAAAAACTGATTGTCTTTGGGAATGCATCTATAAATAAAATAAAATTCATTACGCAGCAACACTTTTGAAGTATTATCAGGATAGACTTTTTTAATGCCATATAAGATCTTATATTGGCTAATCCTCGAGGTGATGATTAAAATTCCATCCTCTACAACGAAATGGACGGCGTCTGTCAGTTCTTGATAGAAAAAATGCGTAAGCCCC
>JAITTD010000113.1 GCA_031287245.1 Bacteroidales bacterium | reverse complement strand
TATGCAAAAATAATGAATTAAAATTCTATTACACGGCAATAATCATTATTGCCGTGTAAATAGAATAATGACTACTTCGTACAGCGATCTGAGTTACTTGCTGCATAATAATCCCATGATGACGATGTAGAACAAGGATAAATCGTGTTCGCATCTGTACGTGAATCGCAGAATATTCGATACTCAAGTGTACCTGCATTAGGCGCCACTCTTCGAGCGCAAGAACTGGCAGGAGTTCCTTCACTTTGTCCCAATGCTTTAATATTCCTTAATACCAAATCAGAGGATTTTCCATTCTCTCTGCTCATGTTCATACGAACATTTACACCTGCAAATGCGACTATCGCTACTGCACAAACACTTAAAGTTATCTTTTTCATTTTTAAATGATTTTAAATTATTAATTAAATTTATATATTTATTTAACAGCAAATTCTATGCCAAAAAACTTATTTTATTCATTTTGTTCAAATATTTAATCGGAAAATATTAATGTTTTTCACAACTAGCTGATAATGAATGTCTGATTTCCAAAAAATCAATCAAAGTTGGTCAAAAATTTTGTCCTTAAGAGCGATGCTAAATTTGAAAATTGTCTGGCGGTCAGGCGCACGCCACTCAGATCCCCGCTTTCAACGCTTCTTTTATCACTTCTTCCACAGTGAGCGAAGGACGAGCGGCTATAATCTTGTCCAATACCTTTTCAACAGAGGCTTTCGAGAAGCCAAGATTGATTAATGCAGACAGCGCTTCCTCTTTGGACGAACTGTGCGTAAGCAAAAAAGAGCCGTCGGAAATGCCAACCGCGCCGATTTTATCTTTCAGGTCCACAATAATCCTTTGCGCCGTCTTCAAACCGATGCCTTTCACGTTTTTCAGGACATTGGCGTTGCTCTCGGCTATTGCTTTCTGCAAATCTTCTACAGACAGCGACGAGAGAATCATCCGCGCCGTGCCTGCGCCAACGCCAGACACGCTAATCAGAAGCCGAAAAAGGGAACGCTCTTTTTTCTCGAAAAAACCAAAAAATAATTGAGTGTCCTCACGCACAACATGATGCAGATAAACTTTGCAGGCTTTGTCGCTTCCCAAAAGCGGTTGCAAAGCCGAGTAGGTGTTGAGCGAAATATTGAGCAGATACCCGAAACCGCCGGTTTGCACCGTAGCCGCGATAGGGTCTAATTCTACCAATCGTCCTTCAATGAAATCGTACATTTGTGTATAAATTTAGAAATGCAAAGGTACATTATTTTGTTGATTCCACTCAAAAGATTAACTTTGCCGACAATTTTTATCACCTGAAAGTGGAAAGATAAGTACATAATAATCTCATTTATAATTAGTAAGAAATGGCAAAAATTAATTTTGGCGGTGTTGTTGAAGATGTAGTAACCCGCGAAGAATTTCCGGTGAGCAAGGCTCGCGAAATTTTAAAAGGCGAAACGACCGCCATCATTGGATATGGTGTTCAGGGACCTGCGCAGTCGCTCAATATGCGCGACAATGGATTCAAAGTGATTGTCGGACAGCGCAAGGGCGGGAAAACATGGGACAAAGCGATAGCCGATGGCTGGGTACCGGGTGAAACCCTGTTCTCTATTGAAGAAGCGGCAGAGAGAGCCACTATTGTACAATATCTCTTGTCCGATGCAGCCCAGCGCGAAGTGTGGCCCACGCTGAAACCTCATCTGAAACCGGGCAATGCGCTGTATTTCTCACACGGCTTTTCGATCACCTACAAGGAACAGACCGGAGTGATTCCGTCTGATGATCTTGACGTGATTCTGGTGGCGCCCAAAGGCTCAGGAACAAGCGTTCGCCGCAATTTCCTTGCCGGCACGGGCATCAATTCCAGTTACGCAGTGTTTCGCGATGCAACGGGGCGCGCCTTAGACCGCACCTTGGCGCTCGGTATTGCCATAGGGTCGGGATATTTGTTCCCAACGACCTTTGAACAGGAAGTATTCAGCGACCTTACCGGAGAACGCGGCGTGTTGATGGGTGCATTGGCAGGCATTATGGATGCACAGTACGGCGTATTGCGCGGAAATGGGCACACACCAAGCGAGGCTTTCAACGAAACAGTGGAAGAACTTACACAAAGCCTCATCCGTTTGGTGGACGAAAAAGGAATGGATTGGATGTATGCCAACTGTTCGGCTACTGCCCAAAGAGGCGCGTTGGACTGGCGTCCACGTTTTGCAGCCGCTGTAAAGCCTGTGTTTGAAGATCTCTACGCCCGTGTGAAAGACGGACGCGAGTGCAAACGTGTACTTGATTCAACTGGTGGCGCCAATTACAGGGAAGAGTTGGAAAAAGAGTTGAAAGAGTTGCGTGAGTCCGAGTTGTGGCAAGCCGGAGAGCAAGTCCGCAAACTGCGTCCCGGTAAATAATCATGATTCCGGTAGGTCTACCATTCGGTATGTCGGGAATTTGTATTTGATTCTATGGACGACAACCTGAAATATAAAATCGGCATCGGCTTGATACCGGGCGTGGGCGATATCATGGCGAAAAAACTGATTTCCTACTGCGGTGGCGTGGAGGCGGTGTTTCGTGAAAAGAAGGAAGCGCTGATGAAAATTCCCGGGGTGGGAGAGGTGTTGGCAAAATCGGTGGTGCTGCAAGATATTTTGGACAAAGCCGCGAAAGAAATTGACTTCATCACCAAGCACAATATCGGTTATTCCTATTATTTGGATGACGATTATCCGTACCGGTTGCGGCAATGCCCCGATTCGCCGGTGATATTCTTCTACAAAGGCAATATTCACGCCAATCATCCCAAAATTGTGAGCATTGTCGGCACACGGAAGGCAACGCCTTACGGCAAAGACCTGTGTAACAGGTTGGTGGACGAGTTGAACCAGCGCAAACATTGTCCTGTGGTAGTCAGCGGATTGGCTTACGGCATTGATATCTGCGGGCATCGTGCGGCTTTGCACAACAAATTGCCTACAATTGCGGTACTTGCGCATGGTCTTTCGCAGATGTATCCAGCCGCTCATGCAGGCACAGCGCGTGAAATCGTGAATGAAGGAGGAGCATTGCTGACCGAATTTTTGAGTGACAGCCCTATCGACAAGCAGAACTTTGTGCGCCGCAACCGGCTGATCGCAGGCTTGGCAGATCTTACCATCGTGGTGGAGTCGAACGTAAAGGGCGGAGCGCTTATCACCGCCGACATTGCCAATTCCTACGACCGTGACGTGTTTGCCTTTCCCGGACGGCTGACCGACGAATACTCATCCGGTTGCAATAAACTGATTAAGACCAACCGCGCAAATCTTCTTCAATCTGTTGAAGATATTGAATATCTGATGAATTGGAACAAAGAAGACAGCAAGGCGGAAGTGCCTGTACAATTGGATATTTTTCCCGATTTATCACCCAAGGAAGAATCTATTCTGAAATACCTCAGAGAACACGGGGCAACAACTATTGATGACCTGAGTTTCGCCTTGAAATTGCCGATGAGCGAACTGTCCACATCCCTGTTGAACATGGAATTAATGGGCAGTCTGCGCAGCCTTCCGGGGAAAGTATATCGGGCAGGGTAAACGGAGGAAAAAAAATTCCCGTTTCATGTGCTTGGAAAACTGAAAAATTTCATTTAATTTTACGCCCTCATTTTAAAATCAGCCAAATGAACAGAAATCAATTCATTCAACGTGTGTGTGCCGTTATGTTTTTAGCGGCAGTGGTGGCTTTTCAGGTGAAAGCCGATGTAAAACTTCCTGCTGTTTTTGGGGATAATGTGGTGTTGCAACAGCAGTCGCAGGTGGCTGTGTGGGGCTGGGCGAAAGCCAATACCGGCGTGAAAGTGACAGGGTCGTGGAACAACAAGACTTACAGCGCTACGAGCGACAGCAAAGGTTACTGGAAGGTGAAAATCCAAACGCCGACAGCCTGTTTTACCCCTTACACGCTGACGGTGAGCGATGGCAAAGCCGTCACGTTGAAAAACGTGCTGATTGGCGAAGTCTGGATTTGCTCGGGACAATCCAATATGGAGATGCCGATGAAAGGCTGGAATGCCCCGATAGACAACAGTGTGGACGATATTCGCTATTCGGGCAACGCTGGGATTCGCTGTTTTACGGTGGAAAAAATATCTACCACTCAACTTCAAGACGACTGCAAAGGACAGTGGGAAGTAGCCAATCCACAGACCGTTCCCGATTTTACTGCCACCGGATATTATTTTGCTCGATTGATTAACTCATCGCTCAATGTTCCTGTCGGGCTGATACACACCAGTTGGGGCGGCTCGCGCATAGAAGCATGGATGACGCCCGCTTCGCTGAAAGATATTCCCGAAAAGCCGGTGCCTGCTACCAACGCGGACATCAAAATACAAAACGGCAGCCCGACAGTGCTGTACAATGGGATGATTCACCCCTTGACGGGCTACGGCATTCGCGGCGTTATTTGGTATCAGGGCGAATCGAACAAGAACGAACCTGATTTGTACGTGAAAATGTTCGACAGGATGGTGCGAGAATGGCGCAACCTGTGGGGCGTAGGCGAGTTTCCGTTTTACTACTGCCAGATTGCGCCTTGTAACTATGGTGGTGGACACCCCAATTCGTGCTACATCCGCGAGGCACAGTCCAAAGGCTTGCTGACGCCCAACACAGGCATGGCTGTGCTGATGGACGCCAACAGTCCTCACGATATTCACCCCACCAAAAAGAAAGACGCCGGCGAACGGATGGCACTTTGGGCGCTGGCAAAGACTTACGGTTGGGAGAAGATGCACTATCGTAGCCCCGAATACAAATCCCTGACGATAGAAGGTCGCGTGGCAATTGTGACGCTCGACACCTTCGGAACGCCGAGCGGACTGACCACTTACGACAAGGAGATCCGCAACTTTGTGATTGCCGGCAATGATAAAAGATTCCACCGAGCTACGGCTGTCTTGTCGGGCGACAGGGTGTATCTCTTTTCGCCCAATGTGTCGGAGCCTGTGGCAGTGCGCTATTGCTGGGACGATACTTCGGCTTCCGAAATTTTTTCACGTGACGGGAATCTTCCGATATCCTCTTTCCGCACAGACGAATGGTAATTCAATCATTTTAAATATTTTAAATAACACTGACAATGAAAAAGGTTTTCAAAAGTATTTTTGCAACAGGCATCATCCTGTTGAACGGCATCTTTGCTGTGGCGCAGGAGACGGACGAGAAAAAACAGGCGTATACCTTCACTGTGGAGAAGGAAGTAAAGGCAACCCCTGTGAAAAATCAAAGCGCTTCGGGGACATGTTGGAGCTATTCGGCAATATCGTACATCGAAAGCGAGTTGCTGCGCAAAGGCAAACCGGAATATGATTTGTCCGAAATGTGGATTGTACGCCACACTTATCCTGCAAAGGCGGAGAAATATATGCGCATGCACGGCGCGGCTGAACTGTCAGCCGGCGGTTCCTTTGAGGACGTGTTCTGGGTAATTGACCAGTTCGGCATCGTGCCGCAGGACGTGTATCAGGGTTTGAATTATGGTGAAAAACAGAATGTACACAGCGAATTGGACGGGATGGTGAAAGCCTGCACAGATGCAGTGTTGAAAAGCGGGCGCCGCAATTTATCCACCGCATGGTTGGAAGGATTGAACGGCGTGATGGACGCCTATTTGGGCAAACGCCCTGAAAAGTTCACCTGCCAAGGGAAGGAATATACGCCCAAAAGTTTTGCTCAAGCGCTGGGCATCAACAAAAACGATTATGTGCCCTTGACTTCGTTCACCCATCACCCGTTTTACCAGCCTTTCGTGTTGGAGATACCCGATAACTGGATTTGGGGTGCGTACAACAATATTCCCATTCATGAACTGCTGGAAGTGATCAATTATGCGCTTAACAACGGCTATTCGGTGCTATGGGCGGCAGACGTCAGCGAACAGGGCTTTGAATACAGAAAAGGCTTTGCAGTGGTGCCCGAAACCGACCCAGAACAGATGGGCGAAACCGACAAAGCGCGTTGGGTAGGCATTTCCAAAAAGGACAGGGAAAAAGAAATCCTGAAATTTGATGAACCGGTGGCAGAAAAGACCATCACGCAGGAAAACCGTCAAGTGGCTTTCAACAATTTCCAAACCACCGATGACCATGGGATGCACATCACAGGAATAGCCAAAGACCAGAACGGAAAGGTTTTCTATAAGGTGAAAAACTCATGGGGCGCGGATGACCACATATACGACGGTTATTTCTATGTGTCGGAAGCATTTATACTGTACAAAACAATCGACATTACAGTACACAAAGATGCTTTACCAAAAAATATCGCAAAAAAGATTTTTAAATAATATTACCTTTGCGCCGGATTTAAAAAATGATCAATGAAGAACACAATTGTATGGAAATCCGTCATTTTAGTGACGATTGTCCTGATTCTTGACCAAGCGCTGAAAATCTGGGTAAAAACGAATATGTCCCTTGGCGAAGATTTTTCGTACATCGGCTCGTGGGCGCGCATTCATTTTGTGGAAAACCCGGGCATGGCATTCGGATGGCTGCTGGGAGGCAAGGCAGGCAAGATATGCCTGAGCCTTTTCCGGTTGATTGCCATCGGAGGCTTCATCTGGTATGTTCGGCATCTCGTCAAAATCAAGGCACCTCAAGGATTTATCATCTGCATCAGTTTAGTGCTGGCAGGCGCCCTTGGCAACATGATTGACTGTGCGTTTTATGGTTTGATTTTCGACTCAGGTACGGTATATCAATCGGATTTGGGCTATTACACCGGTTATTCCGGAGTATCAGCGCTTTCTACCGGCGGATATGCTCCCTTTTTGCAAGGTTGCGTGGTGGATATGCTTTCCTTCCCTATCTTGCAGGGCGTTTACCCCTCGTGGGTACCGGGCATAGGCGGCAGTTCCTATCTGTTTTTCGCGCCGGTGTTCAACATTGCCGATTCGGCTGTCACCATCGGAGTGTTTTCCATCATATTGTTTTACTGGAAATACCTCAAACAGACAGGAAAACAATAAATCGGATATACCAAGGGCTATTCTCTTTCGCCGGTTCGAGTCCTGTCCCCGCTACACGAAAACCCAATCTATTGAAAATAAGCAGTTTGGATTTTTTTGTTGTGATTGATAAAATATCAACATATTTGCGTAATTTTGTCCAGTTATGATGTGTCAAAGACAATGCTTTTCACCGCCCATACTTTCAATCGATTGAACAACCTTGCCGGATGGTGCTGTTTCACGATAGCCGCCGTTGTTTACCTGCTCACCATTGAGCCTACGGTGAGTTTTTGGGATTGCGGTGAATTGATTGCAGCAGCCGACAAATTGGAGGTGGGGCATCCTCCGGGAGCGCCTCTTTTTTTGCTTTTAAGCAGGCTTTTTGCTCTCTTTGCCCCCAATGTTGCTAACGTTGCCATGATGGTGAACCTTTTTTCGGCATTGGCAAGCGCGTTCACTATTTTGTTTCTCTTTTGGAGCATCACCCATATAACGCGAAGAATAGTTGAACGGAACGGTGCCGCCTTGCAGGATACGGGCTACCACTTGTCGATTCTGCTGAGCGGGATGGTTGGCGCATTAGCGTATGCCTTTTCAGACACGTTCTGGTTTTCAGCCGTTGAAGGCGAGGTTTATGGGGTGTCATCCCTCTTCACTGCGATTGTTTTCTGGGCTATACTCAAATGGGAAAAGGCTGCAGACACCGCTTATGCCAACCGTTGGCTGATACTGATTGCCTTTCTGATGGGCTTGTCCATCGGGGTGCATCTGCTCAACCTGCTGGCAATACCTGCCATTGTGCTGGTTTTTTATTTCAAAAAATATATCCCCACCGCGAAAGGCGTTGTTGTAGCCTTACTGTGTGCCGCTGCCATCTTGACGGTTGTGTTGTACGGCATTATCCCTTGGGTGGTGAAACTGGCAGGATATTTTGAGTTGCTGTTTGTCAATAAACTGGGATTGCCGTACAATTCAGGGGTGCTGTGTTATATGGTGCTGCTTGTTTTGCTGCTTACAGGCGGTTTGGTGTGCAGTTACCGTTTGAAAAAACACATCTTTCATACCATATTATTATCTGTCACCGTCATTTTAATTGGATATTCGTCATACAGCGTGATTGTCATCCGCTCACTTGCCAACACTCCGATGAACGAGAACACTCCCGACAACGTATTTTCGCTGATGGGCTACCTGAATCGAGAGCAATACGGCGACCGTCCGCTTTTCTACGGCGCTTATTACAATGCTCCCGAAACAGGACGGGATGAATACAATCCTGTTTACACCAAAATGAACGGACGTTATGAAATTACGCACCGAAACGTCCGTCAGGTATTTGACACCCGCTTCACAACCTTGTTTCCGCGTATGTACAGCACAGACGCCAATCATATCGAAGTGTATAAAACATGGGCAGGCATAACAGGACGTCCCATCATAGTGACGGACAATGAAGGGAACGAAACGACCGTTTACAAGCCTTCCTTTGCGGAAAACATCCGTTTTTTCGTCCGTTATCAGCTGGGACACATGTATGGACGTTATTTTATGTGGAATTTTGCAGGAAGACAGAACGATATACAGTCTGACGGTGGCATTTTGAAAGGAAACTGGCTGAGCGGAATATCGCTCATAGACGATCTGCGGTTAGGTCCGCAGGGCGAGATACCGCCATCCATGAAAGACAGCGCCGGTAGGAATGTCTATTTCATGCTTCCGCTGTTGTTTGGGCTGATAGGGTTGTTGTGGCATTGGCAGCGCGACAGGCATTATTGTTGGGTGGTGATGTGCCTGTTTGTGATGACGGGTATCGCCATTGTGGTATATCTCAACCAAACGCCCCTGCAAGCTCGCGAGCGCGACTATGCTTATGCCGGCTCATTTTATGCGTTCGCCATCTGGATAGGCTTGGGTGCAGCCGCGATATACAACGGATTGCGAGAGAAAATACCCAACAAAGCGGCATTGATAGGGGCAACGCTGCTTTCGTGTGCCGTTCCGGTCATTATGGCACAACAGAATTATCACGACCACGACCGCTCACAGAGTTATACAGCCCGCGATATTGCTCTCAATTACCTCAATTCCTGCCCTCCAGATGCTATTTTGTTCACCATTGGCGACAATGACACGTTTCCGCTTTGGTATTTGCAGGAAGTAGAAGGCATCCGAAGGGACGTCCGTGTGGTAAATCTGATGCTGCTCAATGCCGATTGGTATATCAGCCAAATGAAGCGAACAGCCTATGATTCAAAACCTTTACCTGTTCACTTGCCGGAAGACAGATACCTTACAGGGCAACGTGATTTTATTTATCTGATGAATGTGAACAAAGACACTGTCAACCTGCGTTCAGCCCTCAAATTTATTGACAGCAACGACCCGCAGACGAGGTTACATCCCGAACCGGACGTTTCCTTGGATTATTTCACCTGCAAAAATTTCTCACTCACGGTGGACAAGGAAAAAACACTTGCCAACGGTACGGTGCGCCCGGAACATGCGGCAGAAATAGAAGACGAGTTGTATTTTCACATCAACTCATCGTATCTTGGCAAATCCGATTGGATGGTGCTTGAAATCATTGCCGCCAACAACTGGGACCGCCCTGTTTGCTGGACATCGTGCCGACACAGCGGCACTGTCGGCTTGGACAACTACCTGCAACTGAATGGCTCTGTCTATCGCTTGGTTCCGCTCAAAACGCCCAGCACAAGCGTTCTTACAACAGGATGCATTGATACCGGTGCGCTGTACGACCAATTGATGAACCAATTTCACTGGGGACGCTTTGAACAGCCCAATGCATGGATTGACAACCAAAATATCCGCGCGCTCAATATTATCCATGTTCGTCATCTCTATACAAGGCTTGCATTGCAACTGACGGAAGAAAACCAGCCGGAACGCGCCGCCGAAGTGCTTGACAGGGCGTTGACACTTTTTCCGCCCGACAAACTTCCCTACGACTATTACACGCTGTTGCAGGCAGAGGCATTTTTTCTTGCGGGGCAGCCCACCAAAGCCAATGATTTGCTCGCCGGCTTTGCCTGTCAATGTTTGGATGAACTGCACTATTATTATTCTCTGCCGTCCAATTTTTACGAATCTGTGGAACAGGAAGTCGGCATGGTTGAAGCACTGTTGGCTGAGATAACCCGTGTGTGCAAAGCCAACGGACAGGAAAGCATCAATGAGATGATTCAACGGCGATTAGAAAAACATCAATAAAAACACAACAAATTGTCGAAAATTACGTATATATTAGCAGAATGAAGCATTTTTCAAAATATTGTCCGGTTTTGTTGCTGGTCGCTGTGATGGCGATAATGGGCGCTTCGTGCAGCAGTTCAAAAAAAACGCACGGCAGCAATAGCAAGCAGTCAGCCAGTATGCGGAAAATCAACCGCGATTCGCCGCTGATATGGGATAAAGAAGAAGGCTACAAGGTGGATTCGCGCGGACCGGAACAGAAAAAAGCCGATGCGGCAAGGGAAAAAAAAGATGCTGCCAAGAAAAAAGAATCGGACAAGACCTACAAAGAAGCCGTAAAAAAACATCGCGAAATACAGTCGAAAGATGTGCAGGAGCGGATGGATTACCATTTGGCTGTGACCAACAAGGAAAACAGCAAAGAAAAGGAATGTTTCATAAAACGCTGGTTCCGACCATCCACAGATGTGGAGAAGGTGGAAAAACGGCGAGCTAAGGAAGTGGAAAAACGCATGGCGGCTACGCGAAAAAAAGCCGACCAAAACAATGAAGAGCGCACCACATCGTCATTCAAAGGAAAAAAACGCCAATCAAAAGGTAAAGCCGATCCGGCAGATTATCAGATGAGAAGCAACTATAAAGAAGGACAGAACGGATTGAACCCCGCTGACTATCAGGAAAACGGTGGTGGCGGCAAATATAAGTCAGGCGCATCCAAGGTCAAATCCTCTGACAGTGCACCGGCTGGTGGTGGCGGCAAATATAAATCAGGCACATCCAAAGTCAAATCGTCTGACAGCGCACCGGGCGGCGGCGGCAGATACAAGTCAGGACGAGGGGTCAAGGCATCGGACTTTTAGCAGTCAATCTGTTTTATTTCCGGTGCAGTTCAATGATCACCGTTGCATCTTTGCCTGCGCCCGCCATATTAAGCAGAAGCATCAACGATGTTTGAACTTGCGGGTCAAGCTGCAACAGCGTCAAAAAATCGGTATTAAATTGCTGAGAAACCGTGATATTATCCTTGTTGTTGACCTGCGCGGTCATTTTGATGGCAGTAGCATTTTCCGACATAACGCTGTTCAAAGTCAACTCAGTTTTGTTCGTTTGATAAGCGCCTGTAATGTAGGATATGCCGGATTTGTCGGATACACTGAAAGTATGGTCTTTGGTAAACTGAAATACAGGAATGTTTTCTGCAGGGATCATCCGATAAATACTGATTTTGACGCCGGCGCTCAATTGCATGTCGGTGACTTCCCAATTGCCCACAATGACATCTTGAAGATTTAACTTTTTATCGTCTTTTCTGCACGCTGCCAGTAAACCGACACCCACGCAAAAAACCAGCAATAACAATCTGTAATTTTTCAGTTTTTGAATATTTGTTTTCATATTCTATCTTTTAATCTCGCAAAGATATACCTTTTTATCCGAATTAAGTACGATATTTTTCTTACAAACGCAAAAAGCCCTCATCAAATGATGAAGGCTTTTCCAAGTTTGGCGGCGACCTACTCCACAATGCAGTACCATCGCAGACAGGTTTAACAATTTCTCATTGCCTATATACTATTTTTAGATCCTTTTAATGTTATTCTATTCCCGTTTTTATTGAAACAGAAATAGTACAAGCCGACAGGTAAACCTTCAAGACTAATGGTTTCATCCTGACTTGTTATTTTCTTTGAATAAACCGTTTCGCCGATAGAATTTACCACTTTCAAGACATACCCTAAAGCACCTGAAATTTTTGTATTTCCGGCAAACGGATTAGGATAAATATTAATATCCGCCTTTTCAATGTCGTCTATACCTGTAAGTAACCATTTGGCATATAAGGTGGTTGTCCGCGTAATAATATCTGTATAAAAGATAAACTCATTGATATATTCAGGTTCTTTAAACCAACCCTGAAAAGCATACAACTCGCGGTCAGTACCGCCGGGAGGTGTTATCTTGCTGTTTTCGGATACAATGGTAGTTGATGTATGCCCCTCGTATTCAAAAAAAGTAACTTCACAGAGCCATTTTGCATATAAAGTTGTGTCTTGTTTTACAAGGCTTGTTTCCATATTCCACAATGAGGCAGCAGTATATGCCGGATTTGTGTACCATTTATCGAAAATATAACCTTCACTTTCGAGGTCTTCTACCGAAATCAGGCTGTTTTCAATTACTTTAAATGATGTCGTTTCAGCACCTTTATGATTTTCACTGATGGTTACGGTGCACAGCCATTTGGCATAAATTTTAATCGTATCTTGATTAATCGGTGCGTCATAATTATAAGGATTTTCGTATTGGGGTGATGAATACCATCCTCCAAATTCATATTTATTTCGTATTGGGTCAACAGGTTGAGAGACTTTTGTGTTTCTGGATATGATAACGGTATCATTCGGTAGCGTGCTGGTTTGCAATTCGAAAATTACTGTTGTTGACTCTCCAATTCTCCCGCTTTTCCCCGAAACCGAACCAAGCAGAATATAATTTGAGGCATCGGTTCCGGTTAATGTTAAACCGCTAATTGATACGATTTTATTGGTTCCTATTGCAGCCGAATTATATATACCTTTCGATTTCTCAACATTAATACCAACATTTGCTCCTGAGGGTGAGCCTTTAATAACGAACAAATCATCAACAATATCACGAACGTCAAGTTTCTTGTCGTATGGTTTATAAACATCGGCAGCATTGGCAAAATCAAGTGTAAGAATGTTTTGTTTCTGAATAAAGTAAACAGGCAAGGGAAAACGTAACTCGGTACTGAGATAAGCAAACTCCCAGTCGGTAAAATTACTTGATTGGGTAAACTCATTTAATGACAGTGGTTGAATCGCCGCGACATTAATACCCTCGGCAAGTGTAGCTACTGCATTTAATCCGGCATTAATATCCTGTTCCTGAAGATAATATGAGGCAGCAATTTCTGAAGTGCACTGGTCGGCAAATGTAATAGTGCCGGCAAAACCGCCACCATTGCCAAGAATAGATGCATAGTTGTGATTATAATTTGATATTAATTTTCCGGATCCACGCAAACCATCATATACTCCACTGGTTATTTTCCCATATCCCATTATGCCACCGACATAGCCAGTACTACTTCTTGATACTATCACACCGAGATTAACATTCCGGTTAATTGCAATAACGCCGGTACCTCTTCTTCCAAAACCTCCATTACCCTCCCCGTAACATTCGCCACAACCAATTATACCACCTGATGAGATGGTTCCGGTTCCACTTGTTATAATTCCTGTATTTATATTCCGGTCAAATGAAGCAGTACCTGTTCGATCATACCAAAAATATGAAGATACCGCAATATAAACATATCCGGCAATGCCACCGGAGCATGAATTAACACCATTGTCGGTAATGTTTCCGTTGTTAATACATTGTTCAATGCTTATACGACTATCATCTCTATCTCCACCACTACCTTGACTTGAAGCATAACCCAAAATTCCTCCTGTGGCGCTGCCGGTACTTTGTCCGTTTATACTGCCATAATTGATACATTGGCGAATTTTCACATCGGTTAGAAAGTTGTGGTCGGGTCTTGATCCAATTGAGCCTATTATACCTGCAGTGTGGCTTCTTACGCTTGCTGTCTTTGTCAGTCCACCTGTTATGTTTCCATAGTTGATGCACCTGTCGAGATTTAAACCTGAAAATCTGTAGTATCTACCAACAATTCCACCAACTGCTGCATATCCCGTAACGTCGCCATAGTTAACGCAATCGCGAATACCTACCGGCATTATAATTTCGTAATTCCCGACATAACCAACAATGCCACCTGCATAAGTGTAATCGGCATTTTTCGTCTGATTTACAGTTACTTTACTCACACAGTTTGCTATAATAATACTATCAGAGCGCGAACCTGTGGTTCCGGCTATATATCCTACAATAGCAGCTGTATAGCCTCCGATACCACCTTTCACTGCACCACCATCAATAGTCACGTTTTCCAATCTAAAACCTTCTCTACACCTTCCGAACAATCCTGTATAGTCGTACGAACGGCTACCGCTTTGCTGATTGATGGTAAGATTACGGATTACGTGATTATTACCATCAAAACTGCCACTAAAATAGGCTTTACTGTTTGTTTCGCCTATTGGCACCCATTCTTTACCTGCTAAATCGATGTCGGCACTCAGTTTGAAAAAATTACCGACATAATGATTCGAAATCGTTTCGTCGTTTACTTGCTTTGCAAGATATGCTAATTGTTCGGCTGTAGCAATCAGGAAAGGCGAAGCCTGACTACCATCGCCATCAGCAAAACCGGTTGCGACATAATTATCCCACGTATCTGGAGCCTGAGCCGATACATTAGACGATAAAATCGTACTACTAAAAAATACCATTAAAAAAAGTAAAAATCTACACATAATTTGAAAAATTAATATTAAATACTTGAATACAAAAAACCGGACAAATATATTATTTTATTTTGGAAGGAAAAAACATTTTTATGATTTTCTATCTATTTATTTATCTTTCTATTTGTCGGATAGTTAAATAACTGCTATTAAATTAAAATTAATAATGAACTACTTTTAAAATATCTTACAAACGCAAAAAGCCCTCATCAAATGATGAAGGCTTTTCCAAGTTTGGCGGCGACCTACTCTCCCACGAATGCAGTACCATCGGCGCAGACAGGTTTAACTTCTCTGTTCGGAATGGGAAGAGGTGGAGCCCTGTCGCAATAGCCACCTAAAAAATTGACAGT
>JAITTD010000036.1 GCA_031287245.1 Bacteroidales bacterium | reverse complement strand
TTTTCACTGGAAATTTAAGTCTGTTGCATTAAACTATTGTGTAACAATATCGTTTACAGCAGTACTATGTTTGGGGATAGCGGTACTTTTAACATATTTCGGATGGTTACCTGTAAAGTCTTCTTTAAATAATCCTTCTATGGCAATACCTTACTACTACCATTTTGTGATAGGTGGATTTGCATTCGGCGCCATTTTCATGGCAACAGATCCGGTATCGGCGGCGCATACCAACACGGGCAAATATATCTACGGCTTTCTGACAGGTTTGATGGCTGTGCTCATTCGTGTACTCAATCCGGCTTATCCTGAAGGAATGATGCTCGCCATCCTGCTGATGAACACTTTCGCCCCGCTGATAGACCATTACGTGGTGCAGGCGAATATCAACAGAAGATTGAAAAGGCAATTGACAATTGACAATTGACAGTTGACAATGAAAGGGAAAACCCAAAAAAAGCAGCAAAAAACGACTTTGAACAATCATTCGGAGTCGGATTTGTTGCGGATCAATAAGGCAACCATTCTGTTCAACAACAAAGAGATGAAGGCAATAGACGAATATTGCAAAAAATACGGCATCCACAACCGCTCAAAATTTATTCGCGAAACCGTTATTTCAACGGTTCTCGAAAAGTTTGAAACCGATTATCCAACCTTGTTTTAGAAATAAATCTCAATATAGAGAAAATCCCCACTCAAAGGGAGAAAATCTTCACAGCCACGGCTGACCTTAAACCCGAAACCTTAAACCCGAAACCCGAAACCCTAACGGGGAATAGAGGCTATTGCCTGAAGCGGTTATTTTTTCACATCGTTTTTGAAAAACGCTATGTAATCGTCTATCTTTTTGTCTTTTTCAAGAATTCCGAAATTGCCTTCGGAAATGAAAACGGGCGTGTGCTCTTTTTTGACGTTTTTCGTTACGCCTGCATTTTTAATGAATGTTTGGTAATACGCCTTTGCCTGAGCAACATCAGGGAAACTTTTCACGATTAGCAGGGTGTGGCTGTCGTCTATCACATTGCGACTCAGTTCCAGATTGCTGTTCAGATAGTGGTCGAGATTAAAATTGAGCAGGTCGAACGACAACTGGTTGAGGTCTTCTTTGGAAGTCACCACCCATACGAAATAGTGTATGCCTGTTTCGCCCGCTGTGTATAGCGTTTTCACGCGCTCGGCTTGTGCGGCTTTTTTCAGCGAGGGGTCTTTGCCGTCAATCACGTCAATAATGTTCTGAGCCAGTTGCGCCATCTCGTTGCCCGGATAGGTTTCCGTTATTTTTAGCATCTCAGCCCGCATCGTAGCCTGAGTTCCCAACTTCCCGACGGACGAAGCCCGCAGATAATCGAACTTGGGGAGCAACACATCTTTCGGATGTTTGTTGATAGCATCGCTTGCCACGGCAATGACCTGCTCGTACCAGCCATCCAGATAACTCTGATATACCTGTTCGTAAATTTTCGACACTTCGCCCTGTTCCTGCATTAATCTATCCAAATATGCTGGATCTTTGATGATTTTGGCAAAGGTGCTTTCTGGAGCGTGTGCAAACAGCAGATTTTTGTTTCTGTCGGCTGCCGATTGGTTGCCCATCTTGGTGTATAACTGATACAGATAGTAATATGCCGCATCAGCATAGGAACTTTCGGGATAGCGTCGTGCCAAATCCTCATATTGCGCCGCTGCCTGCGCATTTTCGTTGAAATCGTTGGTATAGATGTAGCCCAAATTGTAGAGCGCTTCCTGAATCTTGCGGTGCGACACGGTCATGGCTGAATCGGTCAGCGGAAGGAACTGGGTGTAATAGTCGCGACTGTTGGTGTCCGACACTTTCAACTGTTCGTCCGTGTCTGTCTGCTCTTCCACCATAAAATCTGCCATTTCGCCTTTGTTTTTGCGGCGCCAGTTGTCATCCAGCGCTCGTTTTCCCCATTTCACCTGAAATTCTCCCAATCCTTGGCTCACCGTTGCCGGATTGTAGAAATACCACTGTACTTTGGCTTTGGCATCGGGCAAACTGCTTTGCCTGCTCATGTTGGCTGCAATCTGCTGTTGCCTTAGCGCCTCGCTCTGTTGTTTGTTCTGCTCTGCTTTTTGAATAGCGCTGATGATGCCGTCTATCAGTTTGGTTCTTTCGTCAGCCGGCATTTTGGCGATGCGTTGCACGCTGTCCTGAAAATGCACGGTGTTGAGGTTTTCCACCAATACCGTCAAATTCTTTGTTTTGGCTGCAATCTGGATGTAGTTTGGATAATCGGCAGGCGCATTCATCATCACGCTGTCGTAATAGGCTTGTGCGGGCACATATTGGCGGTTTTCATAGAACAAATCGGCCAAGGTGAGGTACGATTTCGTTTTTTGAGGAATATTGTTGGTAGAAGAGGAAGCCGATTTCTGATAATATTCAATGGCTTGCTTGCGATTGCCTTCGCCCATTTCTATTTCAGCCAGTGCAAAATAAATCTGGTCGTGGTATTCTGCGTTTTTTATGTCGCGCAGCATTTTTTGCAACAGTCGTTTCACCTCTTCCGAACCGGCGCCGTTTCCTTTGGCTGCGGTTGCCATGCTGATGGTGGCGTTGAACGTCATCTCATAAGGCGGATTCATGCGGATAACAGCACGGAAATTGTCCGTAGCGCTGTTGAAATCGTTGGTGGCAAGATACAGTTGCGCCAATACGTAATGATAGCGCACCTTTGTGTTCTTCGGTTTGGTGTATATCAGCGCCTCGTTGAGATACCTGATGGCGGTGGCGTAATCTTTCTGCCTGATGTGCAAATCGGCAGTGGTGGCTTCCAGTTCCGACCGCAGGGCTTTGTCGTCGGGGAATTTCTCGTCCTCGTGGAGTTCGTTCAACAGGATAGTGGCTTCGCGGTAATTCTTGTCGAGCATCAGCGCTTTGGCTTTCCAAAGCCGCGACTCGTACAGCACAGGCTCGCCGGGAAATTCGGCTTCGATGAAGTTGAACGAGCGTGTTGCTAAAAAATACTCGCCCGAATAGACATAAGTCTTGCCCACCAGCAGGTAACAGTCGTCAATGTATTTGTTAAATTCGCGTTTGTCGTAAAATTTTTTCTGCTCAGGCGTCATGCCGCTTTTGCCCACCTTGGGTTTGGCGGTGATGGAGTGCAGGTTTACCCCCTTGGTGGCTTTTTGGGCAGCGGAACTCATATCACCTGACACAGCCGATATTACAGCCTTATCGCTGTACAGAAACAGCGGTATGATTTGCGTATAATCGTCTTTCTTGCTTTCTTCCGCTCGCAACAACCCTTTTGCATAGTATTCCTTCGCATTGAACAGAATGTTGAAGCGGGTGGTAGTGTTATGATAGGCACGAGTCAGCCCCGTGTTTTTCCGCGTACTGCAACCCGCAAAAACCATTAAAACTGCTGTCAGATAACATATAACTGTATTGTGAACCGAGGCTTTCAAATTATCAATAATAAAAAACTATGCTATTCTATAACAGATTTTCACGAAAGTTATTTTGTGGGAATGAAAAAAAAGCGGTTAGCCGAAGATGGGAAATAGGCTACATCTTTTTTTGAGGAGAATATGAAAGGTTATCAATATCAACGGGGATGTTTTTGCCTTGGTTGGCTTGTTCTATACTTTTTTGCAGGTGTGCAATGTTTGCAGATGAACTGAGCTGATGCAAAGTTTCCATCAGGCTATTGTAATCTGTAAGCGATAATATAACCATATCGCCCGCTGCGCGTTGCACTACCAACTGTTCACTGTCATTTTTTACTTGATTAAACAACTCATCAATGTGAGTTGTAAATTTCCTCATGGTTGTTGCTACCATAAAAATAAAATTGAAATAATAATGACACAAAGGTACAACTTTTTTCCATGTTCCAAAAGATTTGTTGTAAATCTGAATTTTTTCATCTACTTTTGCACCTTCATTGACGAGTTTTCTTTCTTATCAATTAAGGTATGAAGTATTTTCTTTCTTGTTGGATGGTCATTTTTGCTGTGGGCGGGAATGTATGGGGCGCTTTCGATGATGCTGACGATGCGCCTGCTTCTAAGAAACGAATCAGGAAAGCCATCACCGTTTGTGGATGGGGTGCAAGCTTTGTTTCTTCTTCGACTTCATGCCCGGAGATAAGTAACGGCAAAATCAGAATCGACATCACAGGCAACCCTTCCGGCGGAGACTATAGCCGATACTCCGTCAAGATAGACGGAGGCGCTGCTGTTGCGTGGGGAACGCTAACAGGCGAAGACTCCCTGATCATTACCGGTCTATCCAGTGGCGAATATGAAGTGGAAGTATGGGATGGCAGTGCTTGCAAAACTTCCCAATATGTGGAAGTGGCAGCAACAGCATTAAATATCGAATTTAAAAATCCCAAAAACCTCTGCCCCGGCACTGTTAAATCCGGTGGATTTACGCCATCCATCACTGCCGACCGTTCATATACGCAGACATGGTATTTGAACAGTGCACTGATTTCAAAACCCGCAAATACGCGCACGCTGGATGAGGGAGAATACAAAATAGTATTGCGGGATTCCGCAAAATGTACAGCGTCCAATTCGATCATTCTGCATAAATTAGCGCCTTTCACCGGCACGCTGATACCCGGCGGCATCCTTTGCGACATGGAAAATTCCGGCTACATCGAGATTGACAACCTTGGCGGAGGCACTATTGTAGGCGGCGTTCATCAAGGAAATTATCTGTTTGAGGTGCGGAATGCTCTTGGATGGTCTAAAACCTATCAGGATCTCCCCATCACCGGGCTTCCGGCAGGTGATTTTATCGTCAGAATAAAGGAAGACTCCGTTGCCTCTGCCTCCTGTTACATGGAAAGCGCGGTCACTATTGACAGTCTTGATAATCTGAATACTGTCACCAAGGCAAGTGCCGTTCCCGTTACCCGATGCGACTTTGACGAGGGCAAAGGCGACGGTAAAATAATCCTGAAGGCAACGAATCCTTCCGGCAGTTACTTCTACTGGTACAGCAATATGGCTGCCGGCACAATGCTTTCGTTCCTCGACGACAGCGATGGCGACCCGCTTCAAGCCACCATCGAGAACTTGCCTTTGGGCAAATATAAGGTGGTGATACAGGAAGCAACCGGATGTACATCCGATACATTGGATGTAGAAGTAAAGGTACCCGACCTGAAAATCAACACTACCACGATCAATACTCCAACTTGTCTGGGGCGTAGCGATGGCACGGTGGAAGGTAAGATAGACGATGGACATCCGCCTTTCAAACTGGAATTGTTAGACGGCGGAAAGCCATGGTATGCCGAAGAGCCGGAATTTCCGGAAGATATTCTGGATCATAATCCCTTTGAGATAAAAAAACTGACAGGCGGTAAATATTTGTTTCTCGTTGCCGATGCCGCTGCCTGTGTGGATACGGCTGAAATAGAAATTGATGCGCCTCAATTAGTCCAATTTACGCTGGATTCGATAGCGCCCAATTGCAGCGACGACCCTCTTATCGCTGCAGGCGCCATCATTTACGAAATAACGGAATTGACGCCTGTGACAGGTCCGCCCTCTTATCCACCGTCAACAGAAACTTTTGCCGTCTATTTGGATGCGCAGGAAACCTTCCATCCGGCAGAAATAAAAGACACCATTCAAAACTTGACAAGCGGCATTTATGAGGTGGCAGTAAGGGTGATGACACCGCCACTTGAACAGTGTATCGGACTGGATACCATCGAACTGAAAGCGCCTGAGCCGCCCGTTGTGCTACCTGTTGCTGACGAAACGTCTAACCCCACCTGCGTAGGCTTGCAGGACGGTAAATATGCCTTTACCATCAACAGCCCTGCATCGGTTTACGAATATCTGCTGAGCAATCAAGAGCCGGGATCGTTCGTGCCACCTGCAGGCAATTGGAAAAGAGGCTACAACGATGTCGGAGCAAACCAAACAGCCGTAGGTGATATCACAATCAACACGACCAGCATACATTATATTATAGACCGGTATGAAGGTCACTATACCGGATTGGATACCGGCACCTATTATCTTTGGATACGCGACACTGTTACCCATTGTATATACAGTGAACCGATCAGGATGGAAAAAGAGCAAAGACTGGCGCTCTCCATTGATTCGCTCTATCGGATCATTGACGGCAGACTTTGTGAATTGGAAGTGGATTTGACAGCAACTGTCAGCAGCGTGGACGAAGCAACCTCCGCGCCCTACATTTGGGAAATGAGCAAAGACGGTGGTGCATTGGCGCCGCTTGACCACCCCGAACTGATCATCATCGACAACCCCGACAAAAAGCACAAAATTCCGGTTCGGTTTCATATTGTGGACGCCGTCGGCTGCAGCATCGACTCCGTTTTCACCGTTGTCATGCCGCGTCCGGTAAAGGTGGATGTGCTGAATGCCGACACTTCTGTCGTTTGCAATCAGGATGCCGAAGGATACATCAAGCTGAAAGGGGATGAGGACAATTACCAATACGCTTGGAAATGGGAAAACAACGAACGGCAGAAAGACAAAATTCTTTCCGTCACCGATTCTGTCGGCTCATTGATGGCAGGTTCATACAGCGTTCATGTGCGTGATTCTTTGGGCGTATGTTATTTCGACTCCATCTTTCACGTGAACGCAGACCATTATGTAGAACCCCAAATCACGAATCCGGACGGGAAAACGAAATTTTGTCCCGATGAAATCATCCATCTGCTCGGAACAATCACGATTGACAAACAGCCGTTTGTGCCTCTTCCCGCCATGCTTCTGCCTGTATGGCAAATGCCCGACGGCGACTCCATTGATTACATTACCAACAGAGAGATTTCATTTGAAGCGGATGCTTATGATCCCGACAGTACCATAATACTGAAAGCCGCCTATCCTTTTGATGACGCCACTTGTATATCCCGCGACACCTTCACCTTCACCCTCATGGCGGCGCCCGAACTGGAATTTTCGGCAGATACCGCTTACGTTCCGCTCAATGAGAGTTATCCTTTGGAAGTGACAGCCTCGCCGGATGCCATCGATTATCTGTGGTCAAGCATCCCCGCGGGGCATACCGGCGGATTGCCTCAGTTTCCGGAAATATTATCCACCGTGTATCTCAATCATCCGGACCGCGGGTATTATCTGTACCTCGAATTGACAGCCGCCAATACTTGCGTAGCCCGCGATTCGGTGTACATTGACGCTTCGCGCGACTTTTTTATCCCCAATGCCTTCACGCCCAATGGCGATGGTATTCACGACTTGTGGAAATTCTATCCACTGGAGCAGTACGCTTTGTTTTATACCGTTGAAGTGGCAGTATTCAGCCGTGCAGGAGCACCGGTATATCACCGCAAAGAATACAGCAATGACCCGTCGGTAGCCTTTGACGGACGCAAAGGCGGAAAAGATTTGCCCATCGGCACCTATTATTATGTGGTGAAGTTGATTCACAGGCAAACCAAGGCGGAGGAAGTATATACAGGTTCAGTTACCATTATTAGATAATTGATGAGAATGAAGAAATATCTTTTCTTATGGATGTGTGGATGTTGGTTGAGCCAGAACGCTTTGGCGCAACAGATCCCTGTAACAACGCTGTTTATCGAAGATCAGTTTTTATACAATCCAGCCGTTGCAGGCACGGACGATGGCTTCAAAGTGCGTATGAATAACCGTTTCCAGTGGACAGGTTTTACAGATGCGCCTGTTACCAACCAGTTAAGCGCCTACGGACCCCACAAAAACAAGAATATAGGCTACGGCGGCACCATTGGCTACGATGCCACCGGACCAACAGCACGGTTTACCCTCAACGGCGCGTTTGCCGCTAACTTTGCCTTGGGCGGCAGTTTGAGGTTATCCACCGGCATCCATTTCGGGTTTATCCAATACCGCGTGGACGGCAGCCAGTTTGAACTGGACTCACCCGACGATCCCCACGCCATAGACGACCCGTATGCGCCGCCCGTGCCCATGTCCGCTTTTCTGCCCGATGCAGCAGCAGGCGTCTATCTCTGCAATCACAGTTTAACACTTGGCTTTTCGGCATTGCAACTGTTCAGCAACAACATCAAATTCAACGGAGAAGACAGCAAAAACAACAAGTTGAAACCTCATTTCTACGGCATTGCCGGCTACAAATTTTATTTCAGCGATTGGATGCTGGAACCGGCAGTTTTGGCAAAAAAAGTAGAAACCGTTCCTCTGCAACTTGACATCACCACAAGGCTCATGTTCCGCGAACAGTTTTGGGGCGGGGTGAATGTCCGCAATACTTTTGAATCCTTCGACGATTTGTGTTTCATGGTCGGATACATCCACCAAAAACGGCTCAACATCGGCATCGGCTACGATTTTTCCCCGTCAGCCATCCGATCCTACACCAATGGCACCATCGAACTGATGATTGGCTACAACTTTGACGATATAAAACACAGAAAGTAAAAATAGCCAATTACGAAAATTACGAATTAAAAATTACGAATTACGACAGTGGTAATACAAATTTCGTATTTTTTTATATTGTGACAATAAAAAAAATCACTACTTTTGCAGTTGAATTTTACTGTGAAAAATATGATTATAGCCAATCCCATATACGACCTTGCCTTCAAGCGGCTGATGGAGAACGAGCGGGTAGCAAAGTTTTTCATAGGCACGCTGTTGGGACAAACCATAGAGGCGGTTACCACCGATACGCAGGAGTTCACGCGCTATAATAACGAAGGCAAACTGACTATCTTTCGGCTGGACTTTGTGGCAACCATACTCACCGACGCCGGCGAGCGCAAAAAAGTGCTCATTGAGATGCAAAAAGCCAAAGAACTCACCGACCTGATGCGGTTTCGCGGCTACTTGGGCGAGCAGTACAAAAAAGAAGATATGGTGAACGACCACCCACAGGTGTTGCCCATCACCACTATTTATGTGCTGGGCTTCAACCTGCCCGAAATAAACAGCGCCTGCATCAGAATAGGGCGCGAATACACGGATATGATCACGCAGCAACCCATCGCGGAGCGAAGTCATTTTATAGAAAATCTCACACACGACAGTTACGTGGTGCAGGCGCGGCGCATCTCCAAGCGCTACCAGACGCGCCTGGACAAACTGATGAGCGTGTTTGCGCAGGAAAACTTTACGGACAACAGTGGAATCATCAAGTTGTACAACCACGAAACGGACGATGAGGATATAAAAGCGATGACGGATATT
>JAITTD010000099.1 GCA_031287245.1 Bacteroidales bacterium | reverse complement strand
GTGAGCGATGCCGATGCCGAAAAATACATCAAAATATTCACCGGACTGCCACAGGACGTTATCAAAGGCTTGATTGAACAGCAACATGCCGAGCCGCACCTTCGTATTCTCCAAAAAACGCTGGCTCGCGAAGTAACGGCACTGGTACATTCCGCTGCCGACGTACAAACCGCCGAAGACGCCTCGAAACTGCTGTTCGGACAAGGCACAGCAGAGTCATTGGCAGCCTTGGACGAGGACACTTTTGTGAGCATATTTGAAGGTGTGCCGCAATTTCGCATCAACAGGGCTGATTTGGAAGCCGGTATTCCCTTGCTGGACTTGCTGAGCGTACATACTGCCATCTTCCCTTCCAAGGGCGAAGCCAAACGCCTGATCGCAGGCGGCGGGCTGAGCCTCAACAAGGCAAAAGTGGCGGACGTCAACCTTAGCGTTGACACGGAATACTTGCTTAACCGAAAATATCTACTGGTGCAGAAAGGCAAAAAGGATTATTCTTTGATTGTTGTAGAATAACGTTCATCCAGTCACCCGTTCATCCGTGTTAAGCAAAGCCAAAATCAAACTGATCCGCTCGTTGGAACACCGGAAATATCGGAATGAACAGGGTTTGTTTGTGGTGGAAGGCGACAAAACCGTACGCGAAATGCTTGCTTCGCCGCTCTCAGTGGTTTGTCTATTGGCAGATGCTGCATGGATAGAGCAATTACCGGTTGTTTTGCAGACAAAAGCATCCGAAACGGTGCCGGTAACAGCGCAGGAATTGGCACAAGTCAGTTTTCTGAAAACCGCCCACCGTGCAATGGCATTGGTGCGTATTCCCGAATACACGCCCGATTTGGACGAAATCGTCTCCTGTTTGTCGCTGTATTTGGACGGAGTGCAAGACCCCGGCAATCTGGGCACGATCATTCGCATAGCCGACTGGTTTGGCATACGGCACGTGCTGTGTGGCGCAGGTTGCGCCGACACTTTCAATCCAAAAACCATCCAATCCACGATGGGCGCTGTTATTCGCGTAAAAACCTGTTCCGTAAATATTGATTTTCTTGAACAGTTGCATTCCAAATATCCTGAACATCCCATTTACGGCGCTTTTTTAGATGGGGAAAACATTTTTCAGCAATCCCTTCCCGCAAGGGCGCTGGTGGTGATGGGCAACGAATCAAAGGGCATCAGCCCAAAAACGGCAAAACTGGTAGCCAACCGGATACTCGTCCCCTCCTATCCCGCAGGCGAGCCGACATCAGAATCGCTCAACGTAGCAACGGCAACAGCCATCGTCTGTTCCGAATTTCGCAGGCAGATATCCTGCGATACACTACCATGAAATCCGTGTCCCAATTTTTTTACATCACAAAATCTCTTTTTCAATAAGAAAAGCCTTATCTTTGTCGCATATTTTGAAGATGGAAAGCATGAAAAAACCCTTACGCAGCGCGATCAGCACCGAAGGTCGCAGAATGGCAGGCGCCAGAAGCCTTTGGCGTGCCTGCGGAATGACCGGCAAGCAGTCAGGCAAACCGATTATTGCTGTGGTCAATTCCTTCACCCAGTTTGTGCCCGGGCACGTCCATTTGCATGAAATCGGGCAATTCGTGAAAGCCGAGATAGAAAAATCGGGCTGTTTTGCCGCCGAGTTCAACACCATCGCCATTGACGACGGTATTGCCATGGGACACGACGGTATGCTGTATTCGCTGCCCTCGCGCGACCTGATTGCCGACAGCGTGGAGTATATGTGCAATGCCCACAAGGCGGACGCCATGGTTTGCATCAGCAACTGCGACAAAATAACGCCCGGTATGCTGATGGCTGCCATGCGACTGAATATACCTGCGGTTTTTGTGTCGGGAGGACCCATGGAAGCCGGTCATTTGGACGGTCGCGGGTTGGATTTGATTGACGTCATGGTGCAAAGCGCCGATGAATCCGTTTCGGACGAACAGGTTCGTCGAATCGAACAGCATGCTTGTCCCACTTGTGGCTCGTGTTCCGGAATGTTTACGGCAAACTCCATGAACTGCTTGAATGAAGCCATCGGTTTGGCTTTGCCCGGCAACGGAACCTTGTTGGCGTCCCATGTTGACCGTGAAAAGTTATTCCGTGACGCCGCCCGTTTGATTGTCAAAAATGCTTTTAAATATTATGAAGAAGGCGATGAAAGCGTTTTGCCGAAAAGCATTGCCACGCGAGAATCTTTTCTGAATGCCATGACTTTGGATATTGCTATGGGCGGTTCAACCAACACGGTTTTGCACCTTCTGGCTGTCGCCCATGAAGCCGGAGTGAATTTTACCATGCAGGATATTGATACGCTTTCACGAAAAACGCCTTGTCTCTGCAAAGTAGCACCTAATACCAGTCAATACTATATACAGGATGTGAACCGGGCAGGCGGCATTTTGGGTATTCTGGGCGAATTGCACAAAGGCGGTTTGATAGATGCCTCTCTGAAGCGTGTGGACGGGAAAACACTGGAAGAAGCCATGAAAGAATACCATATTTGCGAGAACAGTCTTTCCTCGCAAGCGCTACAGTTATATACGGCGGCGCCCGGAAATACCTTCAGTTTAAAATTGGGTTCGCAAGAAGAATATTATGATGTAGAAGAAATGGATATTGACCGAGCCAACGGCTGCATTCGCGATATAGCCCATGCGTATAGCAAAGACGGTGGTTTGGCTGTTCTCAAAGGCAACATCGCACAGAACGGTTGCGTCATCAAGACTGCAGGCGTGGACGAGAGTCTGCTGCATTTCAAAGGGAAAGCGCGGGTATTCGACTCGCAGGATGCGGCTTGCGAGGGCATTCTCGGCAACGTAGAAACAGGACGTGCCCCGTCTGTACAAGCAGGCGACGTGGTTGTTATTACGCACGAAGGTCCCAAAGGCGGTCCCGGAATGCAGGAAATGCTCTATCCCACATCCTACATCAAATCGCGCCATCTCGGCAAAGCCTGCGCTTTGATTACCGACGGACGTTTTTCAGGCGGCACATCGGGGCTGTCCATCGGGCACATATCGCCCGAAGCAGCAGCAGGCGGCAACATAGGATTGCTTCGCGACGGCGACCTCATCGAAATTGACATTCCATCACGCAGCATCAACGTGTTGCTTACCGACAGCGAATTAGACAACCGCCGCAACGCAGAACTTGCACGTGGCAACAAGGCATTCACCCCGCCCCGTCGCCACCGCGAAGTATCCAAAGCGCTGAAAGCCTATGCCTCAATGGTGAGTTCTGCCGATAAAGGGGCAGTGAGGATGGTGAATGATTAATTGAAACGTTTTTGATGTTGATATTACTCGCTTTGGCATAACTTTTGTATATACCTATTCGTATATTTTATTTTCTAATTTCTAAATTATAAAAAAGTTATGAAGCAAATTTTTGGTTTATTTTTAGTTGCGGCAACTGTATTCGGTTGTTCAAATTCGGCTAAACAGCCGTCAAAACAGTCAGAAGATATTCAGGCTACAGACATGCACACGTCTCGAACCTCTCTCAATTACTATGGAATGTATTCAGGGACGGTACCCTGCGCCGATTGTGAGGGAATCGAAACGACCATTATTCTGGGGGATACTGATTATTCGATAAAGACGGTTTATCTCGGAAAAAATAAAACCGAGTATAAAGAAACAGGCGTTTATTCTTGGAACGAAAACGGGCAGATCATTACGCTGGAAGGCATTAAAAATGCTCCCAATCAATACTTTGTTGGCGAAAATTATCTGAAACAATTAGATATGAACGGTGATGAAATTACCGGACAGTGGGCAGAAATGTATATTTTGAGAAAAGACTAACGACACGTTAAAAACTTTTTTCATGTCACGTTTGGTAATCTGCAAAATTTCATGTAATTTTGCACCCAAGTATTAGTGAATAAATTAGGGAGGCCTGTTCGTCTAACGGTTAGGACGTAAGATTCTCATTCTTGAAATAGGAGTTCGATTCTCCTACGGGCTACAAAATAATGATTAATTATTAATGGTTAATTATTAATTAGTTACGTTAATGCAACATTGTTGCATTAAGCAATTATCTGATAATAACAGAATTAACAATTATGGGTGCCACCCTTTTGGGACCTTGGGGGGTATAAAAAAAATCATGCGAATCCTTTCATCAAAAAAATCATAGTTCAGACAAAAATCATAGTTCAAGACAAAAAATGCTTTTCTCTATTCTTGCTTGTCAGACGGATTAGGTCAAAATACATCAGCCTTGTTTTCAGTTCTTTTTCGGGCGGCATGCCCAGATAGTCTTTTTCCTGCTGTTCGGTAGAAAAAACATCGGTAAAATTGTTGGCTGCATAATACCGCCTTGTGGCTTCATTGTTGTAAGCATCGACAACGATATAGCGGCAACCGCCGATAATTTCGGGAGTTAGAACCCATACTTTTATGAGTTTCATCAGTTCCGAGCCTATCTTTTGCTTGCGAAAGTCTATATTTACGCCCAATCGGCAAATCAAAAAAGCAGGATAGGAATCAAAACTTTTTACATGGGGGATGAGCGCTGTTACTTTTTTCTTTCTGCTATTGGGCAAAAGCCTGACATCCATGCTCGCATTTGCCAGAGTAAAAGCGCAAACAATGATTGACGGGTCTTCATCTAAACGATAACAATACGACTTTCCCAATAATTGTTGGTAATAATTATCTGTATCGTTGTGAAAAAAATCGTCCAAATCCTTGTCGCCACAACTAAAAGGCTGACATTGCGATATAGTCTCGTTATTGAGCGGAAATATAGTACATCTCTCCAATAATCCCATAATACCCAATCAAATGAAATTTTTTCGAGATTTTTCCATTATTTTTTTAAAACTATCTATCGTTTCCTGCGAAAACTTGATAGTTCCGCGTTCACGCTCTGCTTTTTTCCTTTCTCTTTCAAATCTTTCTGCAACCTCGCCTTCCAAGACGGGTATGCCTCTTACAGGTATTGCCATCATTCATTTATTTAAGTCCGGCACAAAGATACGACTTTTCTGTCAATGAGCAATTTTTCATTGAAAACTTTCAGGGGCAACGCGCAGCTTAATGCAAAACGCCCATGCGCTCTATTCCATATTCGGAAGCATGTGCTTGCTTGTATTGGCTGAGCAGATCAAAATTTCGAGATTCAATTCAATTAAAAATTACGAATGACAGGCTCTGAAAGAGCATTGGACAACGCCCAATGACCGGAATTTGCGTCTTTTCGGAAGCCCCAACGGATCTTTCAGGGCGATGATGTGAAACCAAAAAAAGAGACGGGCGCCCCCGTCTCTGCAATTTCAATTTTAAATAGTCGAACCTATTCTGCCACGCAACGCACGGGGAAGCCGTTCGTGCGGTATCTGGTGCTGAGGCAGTCGGCGCCGCTGCTGCTGTCGAAGTGCAGGTAGTGGTAGTAGACGTTGTTATAAGCGCTGTTCGCCGTACTGCTCCAATAGTAGCCGGACGTGCCTGCGTTGTACAACCTACCATCGTCGTAGTAGCGGTAGCCGGCGGCGGGCAGGAAAAGACTGGCTCCGGAGGTTTTGTCGGTAAATAACCATCCCTTTAGAGATCCTGTTACCCATTGAGATTCTACATTATCGGTATCAAGCAATGTTTGCTGCTCTTCCAATGTAGGTATGCGCCAGCCGTCGGGAGAGGGATCGTTATCTGGCGCCCAAGCATCGCCGGTTGGAGAAGTGCTGTCCCAAGTAGTGCCGCCATTGGAATTTATCCTTGGGTTGGTAGAACTCCAACCAATGTTTCTATTCCACTGGTAGAACATACCGTAGGCATCGGGCGTGGCAGCAAAGGTGCCGGGGGCATCTACATTGCGGGTTGCCCATTTCACGCCGTTTATCACTACGCCGTCTTCATTAACAGGGTCATATACCGTAACTTCGCAGGTGGCAGTTTTGTCGCCCGCCGTGGCGGTAATGGTGGCAAAGCCTTCCAGCACAGGCGTTACAACGCCGCTACTGCTAACAGTGGCAATCCATGTGTTGCTGCTTTCCCATGTCACCGTTTTGTCAGTGGCATTGGCAGGCAAAACGGTGGCGATGAGCGTGGCGTTTGCGCCTTTCGCTACCGCCAATGTCGTTTTGTTGAGCGTTACGCCTGTAACGGCTACGGGAGTTACGGTTACCGCGCAGGAGGCGGTTTTGTCACCCGCTGTGGCGGTAATGGTAGCAGTGCCTTCCGCTACAGCCGTTACAACGCCGCTACTGCTAACAGTGGCAACGCTTGTGTTGCTGCTTTCCCATGTTACCGTTTTGTCAGTGGCGTTATTGGGGGCTACAGTTGCGGTGAGCGTGGCGTTTGCGCCTACCAATAGATCCAATGTCGTTTTGTTGAGCGTTACGTCCGTAACGGCAACGGGAGTAACCGTCACTTTGCAGGCAGCCTTTTTGTTGCCGCTGGCAGTGGTCACCGTGATGGTGGCATCGCCAACATTTATGGCGGTCACTTTACCATTGTTGTCCACAGTGGCAATGTTCACATCGCTACTTTCCCACGATACGGTTGGGTTGGTGGCTTCTTCTGGGGCTACTGTGGCTATCAGCGTGGCGTTTGCGCCTACCAATAGATCCAAGGTCGTTTCGCTGAGCGTCACGCCCGTAACGGCAACGGTGGCAGCGGTTACCGTAACTTCACAGGTAGCCTTTTTGTTGCCATCGGTGGTGGTCACCGTAATGGTGGCTGTGCCTGTCGCTACTGCTGTCACTTTACCTTCTACTACGGTGGCAACT
>JAITTD010000322.1 GCA_031287245.1 Bacteroidales bacterium | reverse complement strand
TCCAATTGAAGCCAGGGATAACTGATTTCGCCCCAATAAGTCACCCCGTTGGTAGAAACCCACTCGCCTTGATTTTCAATACCTATCAAACCGTCGCACATTTTATTGGCGCGACAAGTCTCGTTCAACTCCGATGATACAGTCACTTTTGCCTGCGGTGCAATATTATAGGGTGTTGCCCGAATGGTGAAATGGACACACGCTAATAATGCGATGGGAAAAATTGTCTGACGAAGACAATGGATGATTTTATTTTTCATTACTTCCATATTTTGCAAAAATCAGTTTATCTCTCTATTGATATAGTTTGAAAAATTATTTGTGATCGGTGTATAGTGTGTGCCAAAAAACGGCGAAGAAATAACAAAGTCGGCTGTGGCACGGGTGTCGGCAATCACTACGTTGTACAGCACCGCTATGCGTTCAAGGGCTTTCACATCTACATCGTGCGGCTGTGGCTGCATAGGATCCCAAAAGAATATGAGAATATCAATGTCGCCGTCGGAAATCATGGCGCCCAATTGCTGGTCGCCTCCAAGCGGACCTGATTTGAGTTTGGAAATGTGCACGGTGCGCATATTGTCGTGCGATTCTTTTTTGCGTGCCAACGCTTCCTCTACCAATCGCCCCGTTGTACCGGTACAAATCAGTTTGTGTTTAATCAATATCTCCCAATTCCATTCTACCCAGGCTATCAAATCGGATTTCCGATTGTCGTGAGCGACTAATGCTATTCTTTTTGTTTTATCCATTTATATAAATTTATCTCTTTGTCCATCCCTACAAAACTCGTGCAATTGATGTTCCATGACGAATTTTTTCCCGAATATTCTTTGGGAAATTCATCAGTAATCAATCATTAATAATTAATAATTAACCATTAATAATTATAATACTGTTCCCATCCTTTGCGAGGCGGAGGTCCAACCAGCAAGGCATTGGCAAAGGCATTGTTGGTAATGATTTTTTTCTCGCGGTCGAACACAAGTTTTTCGTGGATCATTTGAGCAATCACTCCCAGATTCATTACCTGACTCAAAGGTGCGGCTACTTCAAACGGCGAACGTGTTTTTTCCAACCCCTTACAAGCCAACAGGAAGTTTTTGTAATGGTTGGAAGGAGATTCAGGCACTTCGGGCAGTTTGGAAGCCATCGCTTTTGCCTTTTCTTCGGGAATAATGCTCAGGGTGCTGCCATGGCTGCCTCCCTTGAAGGTCAATTGCTTGCTGTATATAATCTTACCCGGATTCAAACTGGCTTTTATCTCGCCCGAACTGGGTGCAGGGATATTGGGGTCTAAACCCTGAATTCCGTAACCTGCCGGAATAGGCGGCAAATTGTTCACTCCGTCGTACCAGGTCACGTCCACAGCAGGCATTTTCTTCCTTGCCGGAAATTTGAACAACAGGGTCGATGCCATCGGAAAGAAATAATCATTTTGTCCATCCAGTTTCAACGGATTGATTTCGGTGGGCAATCCCAATTCAAGAAATTGATGGGCGGTATCCAATATATGGCAACCCCAGTCGCCGAGTGCGCCCAATCCGAAGTCGAACCAACAGCGCCACTGCCCGTTGTGATAATCGTGATTGTAGTCGTGATACTGGGCGATATTTAACCATGCATCCCAATCAAGCGTTGCCGGAAGAGGCTCGCCTGCCGGAAAATGTGTTATTTTCGGATCCCACCCGTGCCACCGTCTCGAACTGTTCATGTGTGCCGAGATGGCGGTAACATCCTTGATAATGCCCGCATCCACCCATGCTTTGAATTGGAAATAGTTGGCTCCCGAGTGTCCCTGATTGCCCATCTGCGTGACAACTTTGTATTTTGCGGCTGCCTGCATCAGCAGTTCGTTCTGATAAAAGGTGCGTGCCAAAGGTTTCTCCACAAAAACGTGTTTCCCCAGCCTGATGGCTTCCATGGTGACGGCAAAATGGGCGAAATCGGGGATACCGATGCTGACGGCGTCAATTTCACGGCTCATCTTATCGAACATTTCCCGAAAATCCTTAAAGTGTTTGGCTGCGGGAAATTTCTCCATGATTTCGGTGGTATGCGGCGCTCCCAAATCGACATCGCACAAAGCCACTACATTGATTAAACCGGTGGCGGCAAACTGCTTGATGTCGTGTGCGCCCTGGTTGCCGCAACCGACACACGCCAGATTGATTTTCTCGTTGGCGCTCGCCTGTTTGACGCCGGCAGGCTTGCTTGCGCCTGTCCGCGCTGTCAGAATGGCAGGAAATGCTCCTGTCAAGGTTGATAAAACTGCCGCATTTTTCAAGAATGACCGGCGGGATACTTCACTTTGCTTCATATTACTTTTGGTTTTAATTGTTATTTATTTTGACTGTTGATATTTGTTTTCCATTTTGACTTTTATTTCGGGACAAAATTACATGGAATTTTTCAGATTTCCAAGCGCGTGCAATGAAAAAAAATAAAATTCAATGAGCAGTTTGATTGACTGTAATACTCGTACCATAATTACCCGCCCTAATTGAAACCACAAAAATTCGGTCTTTTCCGGTATCATTGGGCAACACAGAAAAAGTGATTTTTTGTGCTGTTTCTTTAGTAACCGTAAACCAAGGTCCCTTTATATTTGTGATAAAATTTTCAGAATCCACAGTTACTTCAGCAGCGCCTAACTTTTTATATCCACCAACCTCCGTTTTTCCGGATAACCACCAGTTGCCATCTGAACCACGATCTATCAGAAACAT
>JAITTD010000321.1 GCA_031287245.1 Bacteroidales bacterium | reverse complement strand
AATAGATATTCACTCAAACACTCAGCAAAATATCAACGCTTTATTACGCAATCCAAAAATTCATTACTGTAATACTACGCAAGAAATTCAGCAAGCGACATTTATTCCTGAATTTGCTTTTCATTATTCTTCCGTACACAATGATTGTGATGGTAAAGAATTTATACTTTATCATTTAATGCTTGATTTTTCGGAAAATATTAAATGAAAAACAAAAAAATATGAGCGAACCAATAAAATTTCCAAAATATTGCAATTGGTTAAAAAACCTTAAACTGCAAATACAGGGCTGACTTGGGGGCTGGTTACGAATATTATTGAAGGATATAATCAACAAAAAATAAATCATAATCATGACAGATATTTTTGACATTCAACAAACAGCAGAAAACCGGTGGCAGGCAAAATACCACGGGAATTATGGTACTTATACCATTAAAATGACTTTAGATGAAAAATTGAAGCCGGCGGATTTTTCGTGTTCCTGCCCAAGCGATTATTATCCCTGTAAACATATTGCTTATGTGCAGGAAGCTATTAAAGAACGTTTGAAGAAAAACGAAAAACTGCCAAAAACGGAAACGCCAACTATCAACGAAGTTTTAAACAATGTTTCGCTGGACGAATTGCGGGTTTTTGTTGTAAAAAAAGCAAAATATAACGAAGATCTAACCAATGCCATTATGCTGGAATTTGCCGGAAAATTGAATACGGAAAATAAAAATATTTACATTCAAATTCTACGTAAAGCATTGAATAATACATCTTTCAATATGGAAGATTATTACGAATATGAAGAAAGTTTTGATTTGGAAATTTTAGACGAATGGTACAAAAAAGCCAAGGATTTTATAAACCGGAAAAATTACAACGAAGCCGTTTTAATATGCAAGGCGTGTATCGAAGAATATGCAACATGGGTTCAACAGCAAGAGGATGATGTATTTGACTATCTAAATCCTGAATATGAAAATGAGTTTTTCGACCTGTTACAAAAAATAGCAGATACCGGAAAGATGGATGCAAAAGCCTTATACGACTATTGCAAAACCGAAATGACGGATAAAAAATACAAAATCAGAGGCTTTTTCGATGAATTTAATAATTTGCTGGCGCATTTGGCGCCGCAAGTCAATCCCGATGAATTTATTGACAGTCAAAGACTTTTATTAAAGCAAGTAACAGACAAAACTTCTCATGAAACCGAAAAAATCCTGCAACGAATGATTGATTTTTACAACAACAATAAACAATCCGATAAAGCTGTGGAATTGATTGAAAGCAATGTGCAAATCGAATTGTTCTGCAAAAAAACGATAGAAAAACGCATTGCCGAAAAAAAATATACGGAAGCTAAAAAGCTGATTTCAGACTATTTGTTAAAAAGAAATCCGAACTATCTTCGGGATTGGAACGAGTATCTTTTGACTATTGCGCAAAAAGAAAAAGATACGCCAACTATCCGAAAAATCGCATTAGGATTTATCAATCAACGATTTGATGAAAAAAAATACCGCATTTACAAATCAACTTTTACTTCCGAAGAATGGGCTGTCAAATTGGAAGCATTGCTCAAACTCTATGAAGAACAAAACAAGAGATGGAATTCTTTTGACAGCAATATTGCCGACTTATTGCTTGCCGAAAACGCTACGGAACGCCTGCTGAATTATGTCGAGAAACACCCTTCGCCGGAAATCATCGAAAAATATCATAAAGCGTTTGCCAATGAATACCCGCAAAAAACACTAACTTTGTTTCGTGAAGCAGTAAACAAATTTGCCGAAAATAATCTTGGACGCGATAAATATGAGTATATCAAGCGATTATTAGAGCAAATGAAAAAGATACAGAATGGTGAAAAAGCGGTTTCCGAAATGATTGCCACTTACAAAATTATTTACAAACATCGCAGGGCAATGATGGAAATCTTGAGAAAATGATATGTTTCAAAAAAATTCATATTATATTTGCAAAAAATTAAAGCGTCATGAAAGTATTGAAGTTTGGCGGGTCGTCTATGTGCGATGCCCGTTCGGTAGGGTTGGTAAAGCAGATTATTGAGTCACAGAGTACGCCCTGTATCGTTGTGGTATCTGCTTTCGAAGGCGTAACATGCCGCCTGCTCGAACTGGCACAGCAGGCGGTGCAACGCGAAGAGCAATACAAAAGCGGCATCCATGCTATTGCCAAACTTCACTTCGATGTGGTGAACGCCCTTGTTCCTGCAGCGCAACGTACAGCAGTGTTAGCCGAAGTGCAACGCATATTAGGCGAATATGAAGACACTCTCTACGGATTATTCATTTTGCAGGATTTGACGCCTCGTACACGTGCCCGCATATTGAGCGTGGGCGTCAGACTGTCGGCTTACGTGATCAGCCATATCGTATCCGGTGGGAAATATTGCTACACAGGGGATTTGATTCATACCAATGCCGGATTTTTGGATGCACCTGTTGATTTTGCCGAAAGCAACCGCAGGATTACCCAATATTTTGCACGATGGGACAAGGTCGCCATCCTGCCCGGATATGTTGCAGGCAACAGTGAAGGCAGCATCACCAACCTCGGCCAGCGGGGGGCGGATTATACGGCAGCCATCGTTTCGGCGGCTCTGGATGCCTCGGAAATGACGCTATGGATGAATGTGGACGGCTTTATGACCGCCGATCCCGACATGATTTCCAAAGCGCAGCCCATTGAGACATTGACCTATCCGGAAGCCTTTGAATTGTCACATTTCGGCGCAGCAGTCATCTTCTCGCCCACCATTCGCCCAGTGTACGAGAAAAACATTCCCATTCGCATCCGCAATACTTTCAATTCTGCTGCCGCAGGAACCATCATTTGCAACCAACCTGCCGAACTGAATGAATCCCTGCTCATCAAAGGTATCTCATCCATTGAAAACATCTCACTGATTTCCTTGCAAGGAACGGGATTGATTGGCATTACCGATATTTCTGCCCGCTTTTTCAGGGTATTAGCCGACCGCAAGATCAATATCATCATGGTGACGCAGGCTTCGTCGGAATATTCCATCACCGTAGCGGTGCGCCCCGAAGAAACGCAAACGGCAATCAACACGCTCGACCACGAGTTTTATGCCTACACGCGCTCAGGCGAAATCAAACTGCACGTAGAAACCGAACTGTCCATCATCGCCATTGTCGGCGAACGTATGCGCAACACGCCCGGCATATCGGCAACACTGTTCCGCTCTTTGGCTCACAACGGTATCAGCGTTATCGCCACCGCGCAAGGCTCGTCAGAGTTGAATATATCATTGGTGATACGGCGGATGAATTTGAAAAAAGCGGTGAATGCGATACACGAAGGCTTTTTCCTGTCCAACTACAAAGAACTGCACCTGTTTTTGGTGGGCGTAGGCAATGTAGGCAAAAGTCTGTTACAGCAGTTGCAAAGCCAACTCGGCAACCTGATGAACAATCTGAAACTGAAAATTAATTTGGTGGGCGTTGCCAATTCGCACAAAATGTACATTTCGCCTTCGAGCATTGAACCGGCTGAATATGCCGAAAAATTGGACAGGGAAGGAAAAATCTACGACATCGACCGTTTCATAGCCGAAATATGCGAACTGAACCTTCGCAACAGCGTGTTTATCGACTGCACAGGCAACGAAACCGTTGCATCGGCTTATGGCAAACTGTTTGAACACTATATCTCGGTGGTGACAGCCAATAAAATAGCCTGTTCGTCGGAATACAACCGCTACAAAGAACTGAAAGAAAGTTCCAAGGAACACGGCGTACGTTTCATGTTTGAAACCAATGTTGGCGCCGGTTTGCCGGTTATCAATACCATCAACGACCTCATCCGCAGCGGCGACCGTATTCTGAAAATAGAGGCGGTGCTGTCGGGAACGCTCAACTTCATTTTCAATGTGTTGAGTGAGGATATCCCGATGAGTACAGCCATTCGGATGGCGAAGGAACGCGGTTATTCCGAACCCGATCCGCGCCTTGACCTCAGCGGCGCCGATGTGGTGCGCAAACTGATTATCCTTGCTCGCGAATCGGGCTATACGATGGAAAAAGAGGAAGTGAAAATACAGCCCTTCCTTCCCAATGAGTGTTTTGAAGGCGGCTTGGACGATTTTTGGGGAAAGGTGGAAGCCTTAGATGCCGATTTTGAAACCAAACGCAAAAAACTGGCTGCCCTAAACAAGAAATGGCGCTTCATTGCCACCTTAGACAATGGCAAAGCCTTTGTAAGCCTGCAAAGCGTGGACAGCAAACACCCTTCCTACGAATTGGAAGGCAGCAACAACATCATCATGCTGACCACAGCCCGCTATCTGGAGCAGCCGATGGTCATCAAAGGCTACGGCGCAGGCGCGGAAGTAACCGCCGCAGGCGTATTTGCCGATATCATCAGGGTGGCGAATGTATAATCAATTAAAAATTACGAATTACGAATTACGAATATCATAGAATTTTTCATACATTTGCACCGATGATTGCTGGAGTTTGGTTAAGCC